>JAILFT010000210.1 GCA_024697425.1 Butyrivibrio sp.
CATCTGATCGCCAAGGTCACGAAGACCGTTCATATCTACGCCCTTCATTGATACAGCAAGGAGCTTTACGCCCTTTACTTCTTCTACCTGGTCTGTAACATCGCCGAGAGCTGCCTTAGCCTCTTTGCTCTTTAAGGACTCGTTCTCACTCTTAAGAGCCTTGAGCTCTTCCTGGAGCTTTTTGATCTGAGTGGTCACATCTGCAGGATTGGTCTTAAGGGCCTTTGCTGCATCTTCAAGTCTGGTCTCTACATTCTTGTAATAGTTTCTTGCATTGCTGCCGGTAAGGGCTTCGATACGACGAACACCTGCAGCTACACCGCTCTCTGATACAATCTTGAAGATACCTACGTGGCTTGTGTTGGAAACATGAGTACCGCCGCAAAGCTCGATGGAGAAATCACCCATCTTGACTACGCGAACCACGTCTCCGTACTTCTCGCCAAACAGTGCCATAGCGCCTGTCTTCTTGGCTTCTTCCATTGTCATTTCTTCTGTAACTACAGGAAGTGCCTCAGCAATCTTCTCATTTACAAGATCTTCAACCTTCTGAAGTTCCTCTTTGGTCATAGCCTGATGATGTGAGAAGTCGAATCTGGTCTTGTCGGGATCCTGATAGGAACCGGCCTGCTCAACATGATCACCAAGTACCTCACGAAGCGCCTTCTGAAGAAGGTGAGTTGCGGAGTGGTTACGGCAGGTCTTTGCTCTGTTCTCAGCATCTACAGTGAGCTTAACCTTGCTGCCAACCTTGAAGGTTCCCTCTTTAACCTGACCTACATGAGCAGTTCTTCCTGCCACATGGATAGTCTCAAGGACTTCAAACTTAGCACCGCACGCGCACTCTATAACACCGATATCTCCAACCTGGCCGCCCATTGTGCCATAGAAAGGAGTCTTGTCTGTAATGATGGTTCCCTTTGTGCCTGCAGGAAGTTCTGATACAAGAGCTGACTCATCAGCCATTGCAACAACTTCGCCCTCGCACTGGGTCGTTGTATATCCGACAAACTCGCTCTGGACTGATTCCTCAAGAGAATCAAAAACACCTGCACCTGTTGTAAGGTTTGCTGAGAAGTTCTGGTTCTCTCTTGCCTTCTGCTTCTGCTCTTCCATAGCATCGGCAAAGCCCTTCTCATCAACGGTATAGCCCTCTTCCTCTGCAAGCTCAAGTGTAAGTTCTACAGGGAATCCGAAGGTATCATAAAGGAAGAATGCATCTCTTCCGTCAATCTGCTTGCTTCCTGTGCCTGAAGTCTTCTCAAGGATCTTCTTGAATTCCTTCATGCCGTTCTCAAGAGTTGACTCGAAACGGTCAATCTCTCTGCCAAGCTCGGTAAGAACAAACTCGCGGTTCTTAACAAGGTTAGCATAGCTCTCTGAGTACTCATCAAGATAGATGGTAGCAACACCAATGATCTGAGCCTTGTTAAGGCCAAGAGCTCTTGCATGTCTTACAGCTCTTCTGATAAGTCTTCTAAGAATATAGCCGGCACCTGTGTTGGAAGGAAGAAGCTTAGCCTCATCTCCGATAAGCATTACAGCTGTACGTGAGTGGTCTGCAAGAATTCTCATGGACCTTGTGCTCTTCTCGTCAGCTTCATACTTGATGCCGCTCTCTTTTTCTATATATGAGATAACAGGTGCGTGAAGATCGATCTTGTAAACATCATCAACACCGTTAAGGAAAGCAAGGATTCTCTCCAACCCCCATCCTGTATCAACGTTCTTCTGGGAAAGAGGTGTAAGAGATCCGTCATGATGCTTCTCATACTGCATAAACACATCGTTACCGATCTCTGTGTACTTGCCGCAGTGGCATCCGGGTCCGCAATTGGGACCGCAATCCGGAACATCCTTAACATAGAACATCTCACTGTCAGGTCCGCAGGGGCCATATTCCAGTCCCCACCAGTTGTCCTCAGCGGGAAGATAGAATATGTTTTCAGGCTTGAATCCTGACTCGATACGGTACCTGGCACCCTCTTCATCTCTGGGTGCATTCTCATCTCCTGCAAAGACAGTAGCTGCAAGATGATCGGCGTCAAAACCAAAAAGCTGTGTCAGAAGCTCAAAGCTCCACTGGCAGCGCTCCTTCTTGAAGTAATCTCCAAGGGACCAGCTTCCCATCATCTCGAAGAAAGTTCCATGGCTCTTATCACCTACAGAATCAATATCATTGGTACGAACACATCCCTGAACATTGCAAAGTCTTGTTCCCATGGGATGCTTCTTGCCAAGAAGATACGGCATAAGCGGCTGCATACCTGCAACGTTGAACATAACGCCTGTGGATCCGTCGGATACCAGGGATACGGCGCCGCAGTCCACATGTCCCCTGTCGATATAGAACTGCTTCCAGGCTTTGCGCAGCTCATCTGCTGTAAATTGTTTCATGTTAATCCTCCTAAAAATATAAAAAGCGATATACGGATTGCTGCATACATTTGTGCAAGCACATGTATGCAGAACCTTGGATCCCTATATCATTAAAAATCGAATCTGCCCTCGAAGAACTTATCAAGCTCATCGATAGCCACACGCTCCTGCTCCATGCTGTCTCTGAATCTTACGGTAACCTTGCCGTCTGTCTCTGAATCAAAGTCATAGGTTACGCAGAAAGGTGTTCCGATCTCATCCTGACGACGATATCTCTTTCCGATGTTTCCTCTGTCGTCAAACTCACAGTTGTACCTCTTAGACAGCTGTGCATAGATCTTCTCGGCGCCTTCGCTGAGCTTCTTGGAAAGAGGAAGGATACCGATCTTAACGGGAGCAATGGCAGGATGGAAACGAAGCACTGTTCTCATATCAGGCTTCTCCTCTGTGCCAAGGTTCTCCTCGTCATAAGCCTCGCAAAGGAATGCAAGAGTTACACGGTCTGCACCAAGTGAAGGCTCAACAACGTAAGGGATGTACTTCTCGTTGGTCTCATCATCGAAGTAATCCATAGGCTGGCTTGAAGTCTCCTGATGACGTGTAAGATCGTAATCTGTTCTTGATGCGATACCCCAGAGCTCGCCCCAGTCTGTGAATGGGAATGCGTACTCGATATCGGTTGTGTGATCGCTGTAGAAGGAAAGCTCCTCGGGATCATGGTCACGAAGACGAAGGTTCTCCTCCTTGATGCCGAGCTTAAGAAGCCACTCGTAGCAGAATTTTCTCCAATACTCGAACCACTCTGTCTGTGTTCCGGGCTTGCAGAAGAACTCAAGCTCCATCTGCTCGAACTCTCTTGTTCTGAAAGTGAAGTTACCGGGAGTGATCTCGTTACGGAAGCTCTTACCGATCTGGCAGATTCCGAAAGGCACTTTCTTTCTGGATGTACGCTGTACATTCTTGAAGTTTACGAAAATACCCTGAGCTGTCTCGGGACGAAGGTATACAGTGTCCTTGGCATCCTCGGTAACACCCTGGAAGGTCTTGAACATAAGGTTGAATTCTCTGATTCCTGTGAAGTTGTGCTTGCCGCAGGAAGGACAGGGAACGTTGTGCTCGTTAATGAATTTCTCCATATCCTCGTGAGACCATCCGTCTACTGAAGTCTCAAGAGTGATGTTGTTCTCAGCAGCAAAGTCCTCGATGATCTTGTCTGCACGGAATCTCTCGTGACACTCCTTACAATCCATAAGAGGATCGGAGAAACCGCCAAGATGTCCTGATGCAACCCAGGTCTGAGGGTTCATGAGAATCGCACAGTCAACACCTACATTGTAGGGGCACTCCTGCACGAACTTCTGCCACCATGCTTTCTTAACGTTATTCTTGAACTCAACGCCCAGATTTCCGTAGTCCCAGGTATTAGCAAGGCCGCCGTAAATCTCGGAACCGGGATAAACGAATCCTCTCGCCTTTGCCAGAGCTACAATCTTGTCCATTGTCTTAGCTGATTTGTCCATAATAAATCCTCTCCATAAATCTTTTTATCTTTTTATTTTGAAAGAAGCAGCTGAATGCTGTCCGCTGTTGTGCCCTCCAGCACCGCTTCCTTTTTTCCCAAAAGTGTTACGCCCTTGCTTGTATATTCAATATTGAAAGGGGCAATGATGTTTGACTTGTCTGTGGTGATAATGATATGCCTGTCGGGATGATCCTGGGCAAAAGAGCTCTCGATCTTAACCCCATTGCTGTCTATGAGCTCACCTGACATCCTGTATCCTGCAGCCTCAGCCTCTTCAAGGGTACCGTAGAACAGGCTCTCATCGTTGAAATTGCTGAAGTCCGAAGCGCTGTCATAGTTCATGCTCAGCTTTACAAAAGCACCGTCGTCAACGGCCTCAACCTTGTCCAGCGATATCTTCGGCGAAATGTACTCAGAGTTGTACTCCGATACCTCTTTGGAAGCCATATCACTAAGTTCCTCCAAAGAATAGTACTCTTTATCGAAGGTCTCATATATCACGTTGCTGATGTGGCCGTCCTTATCTATGGTCACAGAGCTTACTTCTGTGCTGCCGCTACCGCATCCCGTCATGGTCAAAAGAGCCATCGCCATAGCCAGGGCCTGTACCAGTGTTTTCTTAGTTATAGATTTTCCCACCTTATCACCTCACAAACTACAACATTATATCCACATTTACAGGGCATTGTCAAAGGCAGAGAGCATCTCTGCGCTTTTAAGCGGTCTGTCAATGAATCTTCTGCGGTATTCCCTTGTAACTGCGCAGAGTTCATCAAGGACTTCATCCGATACGGAAAATGTGTAGAGTTTCTCAAGCGGCGTCTGTGCGATGAAGTCAAGCGTATACCTTGTGGTGTCCAGAAGGCGTATGTTTTCCGGTACTCCGGGGTACTCTCCTTCTGTCTGCAGCGCCCGAAGCTCATAAATACAGCGCACCAGTCTGTTGGGGATTGATTCCTTTAAAAGAGCCTTCAGGGACAGGTACAGCAGATTTAAAAGCTCCACGTCCTCTGCGTTCTCCCGTGTATAATAGGAAGCCAGTTCAAGGAAAAAGGTGCCGTAGCAGGCACCTTCAAGATCTGACCTGAAGCCCTCAAAGTAATTCTCAATATCAGCCTCAACTATATTGTAGGAATTTTTGCCGGCAAAGAGCTTAAAGGTCCCGAAGCAGAAGGGCTCCACTGTTCCCGAGAGCCTGTTTCCGGGCTTTCTTGCGCTTCTGGCAAAAGCCGTTATCTTGCCCCTCTGCGCTGTAAAAATGGTAGCTACCCAGTCGTAGTCACTGCTGGGGCTGTGCTTTAGGACTATTCCCCTCACGGTAATAATGTCTTCCATGAAAAATATTAATCCCTGTTCTTTCTTTCTGAATAACCAAAGTTCTTAAGCTGCTGCTTGTCGTCACGCCAGTCTCTTCTGACCTTAACAAAGAGCTGAAGATTAACCTGGCAGCCCACGAGTTCTTCTATGTCTTTCCTGGCGGCAGAGCCGATCTTCCCAAGCATTAAACCGCCTTTTCCTATTACGATGCCCTTGTGGGAATCTCTCTCGCAGATAACAGTGGCCTCAATGTCCATTATACCGTTTGGATCATAGGATGCAGGCTCTTCCTGGGCATTAAGATCATCCATACTAAGAACTACAGGTCCGTCAAAGTCCTCATCAACAGCCGCAGCCTGCATCTGTTTCTCCTGCGCGCTCTTCTTTGGCGGATGCTGATGTCTCTTTTTCTTTGGAGCCTTTTCCCTCATCCTCATGGTCTCTACGGTGACCGCAATGCCATGGGGAACTTCATCCTGCAAAAGACGCAGTGCCTTCTCCCTTATGATCTCGGCCACGATCTGTCTCTCAGGCTGGTCTGTAAGAGTATCCTCATCGTAGTAGGGAGGTCCGAAGGGAAGCAGCTGCATAATGGCATCTCTGCACTCATCTATGTTGGTGCCCTTAAGTGCGGCAACCTTTACCACCTTGTCAAAGTCCATTTCCTTTCGGTAAGCAGCCTCGAATTTATCAAGGTCCTCCGCAGAAACGGTGTCTATCTTGTTTATGACAAGAATCACAGGCTTTTTGCAGCTTCTTAAGGTTTCAATGATGGATTTTTCCATCTCGCCAATGTAGGTGCTGGGCTCCACAAGCCACATTACAACATCCACCTCATCGATGGTGCTTCTTGCCACTTTGGTCATGTACTCACCGAGCTTATTCTTTGTGTCGTGAAGACCCGGGGTATCAAGAAAGATCATCTGACACTTCTCGTCTGTGTATACGGTCATGATCCTGTTTCTGGTGGTCTGGGGCTTGTTGGAGGTTATGGCAACCTTCTGTCCTATGAGATGATTCATCAGAGTGGACTTTCCAACATTGGGCCTTCCTATAAGTGTTATAAAA
>JAILFT010000030.1 GCA_024697425.1 Butyrivibrio sp.
AGTTCTCCTCGAACCTCTCCATGACCCTTGCCACCACAAGACTTCTGTCAACCTTAAGTCCGGTTCCGGTCAAAAGAGATCCCGCCACATCCCTTATGCTCTCGGCAAAATCTTCGTGTTTCATGTTAACGTTGATGCCAACGCCTATGACCACATCGCCGACAGAGCCATCGGGATTCATGTGAAGCTCGGTTAGTATTCCGCAGATCTTCCGTCCGGCTAAAACCACGTCGTTAGGCCACTTGATGCCGCAAGCAGGTACAACGTCATCGTTGGAGGCATCTTCATGCGCCATGGTCATCGATCCACTGTTTGCTGCTGCGCCAGCCGGAGCTGATGTTGCTCCACAGCTCGGAGCTTCACCGCCCTGCTGTCCTGCCGTCTCTGCACCTTGCTGTATTGTCTCCCTTATGGCCTCGTCTGCGCCCTCCGCCACAGAAAGTCCCATCACCAGTGTCAGCATGGGAACCCGATCTATGGGGATATTGGGCCGTACTATAAGGCTCATGGCGATGTTGGCTCCGGGAGGTGTTTCCCAGCTTCGGCCCCTTGAGCCTCTGCCGGTATCCTGCCGGTCCGCAACCACCAGCGTGCCGTGATCTGCACCGGCAGCCGCCAGCTCTTTTGCATCGTCATTGGTGGAGCCCGTTATGTCTTTGTAAACTGTATTTCTTCCTGCCCACCTTGTTCGGAGCAGGCTTATTATCTTACTGCTGCCAAGCATGCTTTCTGCATCCTTTGCTTATTATTTCCTGAGAGTTGCCAGCATCACAGCCTTGATGGTGTGCATACGGTTCTCTGCTTCTTCAAATACGATGGACCTGTCTGACTCAAAGACTTCATCTGTAACTTCCATCTCGTCCAATCCGTACCTTTCCTTGATGTCCCTGCCGATTCCGGTGTTGAGATCATGGAATGAAGGCAGGCAGTGCATGAATACGCACTGAGGGCCGGCATTGTTCATGATATCCATGGTTACCATGTAGGGCTTGAGGTCCCTGATACGCTCTTCCCAGACTTCGTCGGGTTCGCCCATGGATACCCAGATGTCGGTGTAGATAACATCAGCACCTTTGGTTCCCTCGATGGCATCCTCGCTAAAGTCGATGACAGCTCCTGTGGTTTCGGCAATCTTACGGCACTCCTCCACCAGCTCTTTTCCCGGGAAGTACTTCTTGTTGGAAACAGCGGTAAAGTGCATTCCAAGCTTTGCGCAAAGCACCATCAGGGAATTGCCGGTGTTGTACCTTGCATCACCCATGTAAACCAGATGGATTCCCTTAAGATGACCGAAGTGCTCTCTGATGGTCAGGGCGTCAGCCAGCATCTGTGTGGGATGGAACTCGTTGGTAAGGCCGTTCCATACAGGCACCTTACTGTGCTTGGCGATAGTCTCAACAACCTCCTGGCCATAGCCGCGGTACTCAATGCCGTCGTACATGCTGGCAAGAACCCTAGCGGTATCTGCGATGCTCTCCTTCTTGCCGATCTGGGAATCAGTGGGGTTAAGATATGTGGAACCCATTCCAAGATCGTGGGCTGCCACTTCAAAGGAGCACCTGGTTCTGGTACTGGTTTTCTCAAAAATAAGCGCAATATTGCGGCCTCTAAGCTCGTCATGAAGAACACCGTTCTTCTTTTTGTCCTTAAGCTCTGCTGCCAGGTCAATGAGATACTCAATCTCTTCCGTGGAAAAATCCAGCAGTTTCAAAAAATCCCGTCCGTACAGATTCATGTGGCTCCTCCTTGTATCCGAAATTAATTAGTGGTCAAAAAAACGCAGTGAAAAAGGGACTGCATTTTCTGCAATCCCCTTCATTCTACCATTTTGTGGGCTTTTTGTGCACCCCTATGTTTAATTACCAGAATACATGGGCTCCGATGATGATACCCTCTCTGCCGTTGGCTCTTCTGAAGTGAAGCGCGCCGCCTACGGTAGTCTCACCGCTTATGGCTGCCTGAGCTGCCTGGATGTTGGTATCACTGATCCTGCCGCTGTTGTACACCCTTGCCACGGTTCCGTTAAGGGCAGGTGTAAACTGGCCTGAAGCATAAATAACACCGTAAATACTGTTGGGATAAGCCCCTGACTTAACCCTGTTAAGGACAACCGCGCCGACAGCAAGTCTTCCCTCGTAAGGCTGATTACCGGCCTCGCACTGGATAAGTGCTGCCAGAAGCTTAACCTCGTCCGCATCTGCGCTGACTGCGCCGCGGTTCCTGGTAAGTGCAGCCTTCTTCTCAGCTTCCTCACGGAGCTTGATGGCCGCTACGGTCTCACCCTGGTCTATCTTAAAATCTGTAGTTACATATTCTGACTGAACATAACCTGTCTCGTCGTTGTAATCGATGCTGATCCAGCCGTTTCCCAGATCCTCGATCATATCCACGAAGGTCTTCTCAGTGAGAACTCCCAGAACCTCAGCATCTGCAGATGCCTCTGCTCTGACATTGAGAGCACTGCTCTGGCTTGTAACGATCTGTTTGCCCACTTCCTCGGCAAGAGCCTCGGCATCTTCATCGAATAGAAGATACTCGTCCTTGGCCCATCCGATCAGCTCGCCGGACTGGATCTTACTCCAGCCGTCCTGTCTGTCAAGAAGCTTGCCGCCGCAGTCCTTGTAAAGAACGCCTACCTTGGTGGCATCTTCGCTGGGCTCTTCTCTGACATTCATGGCCTTGCTGACGTTGGCCATTACAATCTTGGGGCTCTCCTTCTCTTCCTCCTGGCTTGATGCGCTGGATGCTGCGGAAGACTTCTCGGCGTTCTCTGCCGCCTTGACTTCCGGTGCCTCACTGTCCATGCCCAGAGGTGAAATAGGGCTGATAATGTTTGTTATTCCTGTAGCAAGTTCCAAATAGCTTGATGTATTCCTTGCCTCTACCGTCATCCCCGAACCGACAAACACACTCAGCGTAAGGCCCAGTGTTACAAGGCGCCTTACAGGTCCGAAGGATAACTTTATTGACTTGTTCATATCTCTCCCGCTATCCTCATAAGTTTGTTACAACTTTGTTGCAACTTGTTAAGAATGTGAAAACACTCCGCAGGAAATATTAACAAAGATTTCTACTCTTGTCAATGCAAGCGGATACTGCATCCATAACGGTTCCGCGGAATCCGTTCTCCTCAAGCACGCGCACAGCCTCGATTGTGGTGCCTGCAGGGGAGCAAACCATGTCTTTAAGCTCTCCCGGATGCTTACCGGTCTCCAAAACCATCTTGGCACTGCCCATTACGGACTGGGCTGCGAATTCATAGGCTTGTTTCCTGGTCATTCCACCTGCCACTGCCGCATCTGCCATTGCCTCAATGAATAAAAAGACATATGCAGGGGAGGAGCCTGAAACTCCAACCACCACGTCCATGAGTGATTCCTTAACGGTATAGGCTTTGCCAAAGCTTTCAAGAAGCTCCATTATAAAGTGAAGGTCGTCGTCCCCCACCAGATCGTTTCTGCAAACCGCGGAACATCCCTCTCCCACAAGAGCAGGAGTGTTAGGCATAACTCTCACAATCTTGACGGGCTTCTCAAATTCTTTTGCGATCCAGGAAATACTCCTTCCGGCGGCAATGCTGACAATGACCTTGCTGTCATCAACACTGTCCATGATATCGGCGATGACCACTGCCATGTAGTCGGGCTTAACAGCCAGGAAAATGATATCTGCCTCCTTGGCCACCGTTGCATTTGAGCTGCGGGTCTGAATGCCGTACTGATTGGCCACCTTCTGGCAGGTTGCCTCGGTGTTCGCCGTTCCAATGATCTCGTTGGGCGCCACAACGCCCTTCTGAAGCATTCCTCCGATCATGGCCTTTGCCATATTTCCAAGTCCGATAAATCCTATTGTCATCTGTTTCACCCCCTCCTTTGTCTTGAAGCTTCAAATGTTAATATTGCTGATGATGTAGCCGCATTCATGGATTCCACCTCTCCCTTCATAGGAATGAGGACGTAGGTTGCAGCTGCATCCGCTGTCTCTTTTGTCAGGCCGTTGCCTTCATTTCCTATAAGAAAAGCTGTTGGCCCGGTGTAGTCAAATTCATCGTAGTTCTTCTGCCCCTTAAGGTGGGCCGCATAGGTGTTAATGCCCTTTGCATCCAGGTCATTGACCACTCCGGGAAGGTCCTCTACATATATAAAGGGCATTCTGAAAATGGAGCCCATGGTGGATCTTATGACCTTGGGATTGTATATGTCCGCGCAGCCCTTACTGAGGATGACTCCTGTAACGCCAGCTCCCTCACCGGATCTTAGCATGGTTCCAAGGTTTCCCGGATCCTGGATGTTTTCAAGAACGAGAATGAGAGGAGCTGACTCTTTTCCCTCAATATCGGATTCCCGGTTATAGCCCTCAAGAACTTCCTCCATGGAGTACTCGTACTGACTCATCACCGCCAGAACTCCCTGGGGCGTCTGAGTGTCGGACATCTTCTTCATGACCTCATCGCTGACGGTCTCTGCACCGTACCTCCACAGGATCTCCTTGTCGTCTTCCCCTGCGCTGTCAAGGAACTTCTCGGTGATGTAGACCTCCCTGACCTGAAGCACCGGTGCCTCCCGCAGCATCTTCATTCCTTCTATGACAAAGACCTTGTCCTCACGGCGGGCCTTGCTCTTTTCTACGTATGAAACAACCTTCTTAACGCGTTCGTTATTTGTACTTGTGATCATGGCATCACTTCCTGTCATTTTCGTTAGTATGAATAGTATAGCACAATTGAGCCAAAAGTGGTCCTTGGGGACGGAGTCATGGGCTCATTTTATAAACCCGCCGGACATTCGGGTTGATACGGAAATGCTCAGTTCTCGGACGAGCAAGACAAAGCATGAAACGAAAAAGCAAGGGCCTGCTGACTGCTATGAGCAACGTCGATAGGAAGCAGGTCCTTGCTTTTAAGTTTACATGATTTGCTGCGCAGACGAACACAAGCATTTCCGAATTATACCCGAGTGTCCGGTTGCGATTATAATTATCAGTTCTTTACGATCATCTTGCCGCCACGCTTTGATACTACATCGAAGATAACAGCTGCAAGAAGAACGACGCCCTTTACAACCTTCTGCATGTTGGCATCTACGCCCATCAGTGACATACCAAGGTTGATAACACCCATGAGAACCGCACCTACGATAACACCGGGTACTGTTCCGATTCCGCCGTAAGCGGATGCTCCACCGATGAAGCAGGAACCGATGGCGTCCATCTCGTAGTTCTGTCCGTATGTAGGCTGAGCTGATGTAAGTCTGGCGATGGTGATCATTCCTGCAAGAGCTGCAAGGAAGCCCATGTTGGTGTATGCCAGGAAATAAACTCTGTTTGTATCAATACCGGAAAGCTTTGTAGCCTTCTCGTTACCACCCACTGCGTAGAAGTAACGACCAACTGTGGTGTTGGAGGTGATGTATCCGTAAATGAATACTACGATGATAACCCAGATGAGAACTGAAGGGATACCCTTGTGCTGAGCAAGTCTGTAAGCAAATGCCACAAGAACACCTGCAAGTACCACCAGCTTAAGAGTAAAGGTCCAAATAGCCTCAAGCTCATATCCGGAGTTCTTTTTCTTGATACGTCCCATTACCTGAACAACAACCAGTACAACTGCTGCAAGGATACCTGCGATAAGACAGGTCATGTTAAGTCCACCCTGGCCTCCGATGTAATCGGGGATATAGCAGTTTGCTCCGCCGCCGAAGAGGTTTACGAATCCAACCTTGTCACCGATTGAAACGGTAAGACCGTTAAGTACTACGTTTGAAAGTCCTCTGAATACAAGCATTCCTGCCAGTGTTACGATGAAAGGAGGAATTCTTACAAAGGCGATCCAGAAGCCCTGGAAAGCACCGATAGCAGTTCCGATGAGAACCATGATAATGATCGAAAGCCATACAGGTACATTGAGGTTCATCATAAGAACCGCACCTACCGCACCTACGAAGCACACAACAGATCCAACGGAAAGGTCGATGTTACCACCGGTTAAGATACACAGCAGCATACCTGTTGCAAGAACGAATACGTATGCGTTCTGTGAGATCAGGTTACTTACGTTCATGGGAAGCAGGATTGCTCCACCTGTCTGCATTGAGAAAAATGCAACTACGATGACAAGAACAATGATCATCGTGTTCTTTTTCAAAAATCCTAAAACTGATTCTTTATTCATGATTCTCCTCCTTCTCTGCGGATGACTGTAATATATAAGTCATGATCTTTTCCTGGGTCGCGTCTTTTGCATCAAGCTCCCCAACCATTTTTCCTTCATTCATTACGTATATTCTGTCGCACATACCAAGAATCTCAGGAAGCTCTGAAGAAATCATGATTACTGACTTACCCTCAGCTACCAGCTGATTTATGATGCAGTAGATCTCGTACTTGGCACCTACGTCGATACCTCTTGTAGGCTCATCAAGAATAAGGATCTCGGGATCCGCAAACATCCACTTTGCAAGAAGGACCTTCTGCTGGTTACCACCGCTTAAGTTTCCTACGTTCTGCTCTACTGTAGGACATTTTGTCTTGAGCTTTTCCTTGTACTCTACTGCTACATTGTACTCTTTATGCTTGTCGATAACCTTGTGATTGCTGACGTCATCAAGGTTAGCAAGTGTTGTATTGATCTTTATGGGATTGGACAGGATAAGTCCGTTACCCTTTCTGTCTTCCGTTACATATGCAAGTCCATGACTGATAGCACTGCTTACAGTATTAAGATGGACTTCTTTGCCGCCTATAAAAGTCTGACCCGATATATTTTCCCCATAGCTTTTCCCAAATATGCTCATGGCAAGCTCTGTTCTTCCGGCGCCCATAAGACCTGAGATACCGAGAACTTCGCCTCTTCTTACATAAATATTTACGTTGTCAACGACTTTTCTTTCCTTCTGTAAAGGATGATAAACGTTCCAGTTCTTTACTTCCATCATTACTTCGCCGATGTGGGATTCTCTCTTAGGGAATCTGTCGGAGATCTCACGACCAACCATGCCCTTGATGATACGGCTCTCGGAGAAATCATCTACGCCCTTTGTAAGAGTCTCGATGGTTGCACCGTCTCTGATAACGGTGATCTTATCGGCAACATAAGAAACCTCATTGAGCTTATGAGAAATAATGATAGAGGTAAGACCTCTTTCTGCCTTCAGCTTAAGAAGCAGATCAAGAAGCGCCTTGGAATCTGTCTCATTAAGCGAAGATGTGGGCTCGTCAAGGATAAGAAGTCTTGCATCCTTGGAAAGAGCCTTCGCTATTTCAACAAGCTGCTGCTTACCTACACCGATGTCCTTAATAAGAGTCTGAGTATTCTCCTTAAGGCCTACGACGTCCATATACTCTCTGGCAAGCGCATTTGTTTCATGCCAGTCAATCTTATATTTCTGTCCTCTCTCATTTCCCAGGAACATATTCTCAGCGATTGTCATATAAGGTATAAGAGCAAGCTCCTGATGGATGATAACTATACCCTTTGCCTCACTGTCTTTGATCTGGTTAAACTGACAAACCTGACCATCATAAATAATATCCCCCTCATATGAACCATAGGGATAAACTCCGCTAAGGACGTTCATAAGGGTGGATTTACCTGCACCATTTTCACCTACCAGCGCATGGATCTCGCCTTGTTCTACCTGAAGATTTACATTGTCTAAGGCTTTAACACCAGGGAAGGTCTTGGTGATATTTTTCATTTCCAGCAATATCTGTGCCACTTTGCCCTCCTCCTATCTTATTGCTTTTCTTTTTTTGAGCGAACATAGGGCGGGTCGTTTAAGGCCCGCCCTTTGTTCAATTTGGGAAAATAAGAGGTTTTACTTAAGCTGATCCTCTGTGTAATAGCCGGAATCAATAAGAAGCTCTTTGTAGTTGTTTACGTCTGCGAATACGGGCTCGCAAAGGTATGAAGGGATAACGCCTGTGCCGTTGTCATAGGTCTTTGTATCATTAACGGGAGCCTCTGTTCCCTTCATGATAGCGTCAACCATCTCAACTGTCTTAGCAGCAAGTGTACGTGTATCCTTGAAGATAGACATTGACTGCTTGCCGGCGATCATGTTCTTAACGTTAGCAACGTCACAGTCCTGACCTGTGATGATAGGCCACTCACCTGTGTAGTTAGCTGTAAGAGAGTTTGTAACGCCGAGTGCTGTTGAGTCGTTTGAGCAAAGAACTGCATCAAGCTTTGTTCCGTCAGCATAGTTAGCAGAAATGATAGCATCCATTCTGGACTGAGCATTCTCTGTTGACCAGTTAGCTGTAGCAACGTTATCGAAATCAACCTGACCTGACTTAACAACCAGCTTGCCGCTGTCGATGTAAGGCTTAAGAACGTCGATAGCACCGCCGTAGAAGAATCTTGCGTTGTTGTCACCGGGGTCACCAGTGAAGATCTCAAGGTTGAAAGGACCTGCTGCATTGTCGAGATCAAGCTGCTGCTTGATGTACTCGCCCTGTTTTGTTCCTACCATGTAATTATCGAATGTAGCATAGTAAGAAACAGCGTCGGAGTTCATGATCAGACGGTCATATGCGATAACCTTGATGCCCTGCTCTTTAGCCTGTGCAAGAACTGTTCCAAGTGAATCACCATCGATAGATGCGATTACGAGAACCTTTGCTCCTGAGGAGATCATGTTCTCAATCTGAGAAACCTGTGTTGCGATATCGTTTGAAGCATACTGAAGGTCAACTTCATATCCTGCTGCCTTGAGCTGCTGCTCCATGTTAGCACCGTCCTGGTTCCATCTCTGAAGGTCCTTTGTAGGCATTGCTACGCCGACCTTACCTGAGCCTGATCCTGATGAAGATGCAGGAGCTGCTGCGCCGCCGCATCCAACCAGCATTGAAGCTGCCAGTACTACTGAAAGAATACCGCTTAAAATTTTCTTCTTCATTTAGTAATCCTCCCTTTTAGGTTTGGTTTATTCAGACAATGTGTCTGCTCTTTACATGATTCAATTTACCATAGAACAAATAGGAATGATTTACGACTTGTAGCACATTTTTAAGTTGTACTGTTTTATAAAAAAAGCTGCGCTAGCATTTTTTTGCAAGCACAGCTTTAAAGTAACAATATTTTGCTATCCACTCTTTAAAGTGAAACAAAGTTTCTGTCAGTTTGGCGGCATCTTTCCCGGAACGTTAAGGTAAACATCCTCTTTCAGGTGAAAGCCGCTGCCAATGATGACCTCATCGATGTTGTCCTGGGTCACTGCAATGGGCTCTATCTTAAGATAAGGCACTCTGACTCCGTCGCCCTCATATTCCGAGACCTCTTCTCCCTCCAGTTCTTTACCGTCCGCAAGGCTGACTGCTGCCTCCGCTGCCTTCTGGGCCAGCTTCTCGATGGGCTTGTATACGGTCATAAGCTGAGTACCCTCAACTATCCTCTGACAGGCCTCAAGATCCGCATCCTGGCCTGCCACCAGCTTTTTTCCCGCCAGTCTCTTCTCCGCAAGAGCATGCACCACCCTGCTGGCAAGGTCGTCGTTGCCGCACATGATGGCATCAGCCTCCTCAATCCTGTCGGGATTGTTGTAGACATAGTCCCCGGCCAGTTCTGCCTTCCATCCGTCGCAGTAGTACTCGTCAATGATCTCAACGCCGTTTTCTTCCATAACTGCCTTAAATCCGCTGTCAACCATGGGCACATTGCGGTCTTTGGGAGAGCCGCAGATCATCACTGCCCTGCCGCCTTCAAGTCCTGCCTTTACCATAGCTTCACCCATAAGCTCTCCGACTTTTTCATTGTCAAAAGAGATATAAAGGTCCACCTCAGCTTTGGGAATAGGACGGTCATAGGCAATGACCTTAATGCCGGCATCTCTGGCTTTTTTGACGGAGTCCGCCAGCTCATCAGGATCGATACTGATGATGACGATGACATCCATTCCCTTCTTTATAAAGTAGTCGATATGATCCTTCTGCTGCTGCACATCCCCATTGGCATTCTGGATGTTGACTTCAGCACCCAGCTCTTTTGCCGCGGAAACAAAAACGTCACGGTCTCTCTGCCAGCGCTCTATGACAAAAGAGTCAAAGCTCATACCAATCTGTATCTTGTCATCCTCTGCTGCCTGCCTGGCAGTATCACCTGCAGCCGCATCACCGCAGCCGCACAGCGTGGCGCAAAGAAGTGCCAGTGTAAGCGCCATCCCCAAAAGCACTTTAACCTTCTTTTTCATACACTAAGTTTCTCCTTGTACTCAGTAGGAGTTACCCCCACATTCTTCTTGAAACTCCTGCTGAAATAGTTGGGATCCGTATATCCGCAGGAGAGACATATCTCCTTGATGGAAAGTCCGGAATTCTCCAACAGCTCTTTTGCCTTGTCTATCCTGATGTTGGTCAGGTATTCGATAAAGTTAAGGCCGCTCTCCTCCTTGAAAACCTTGCTGAAATAGTAGGGGGAGATGTTCACAACCCTGGACACATCGTCCAGAGAGATGTCCTTGTCAAAGTTGTCTTCTATGTACCTCTTGGCAGTCCTTATGATGTCGCCGGAGCGCTCTTCCCGCTTGCTCACAACGTTTCGGCAGGCGCTCATTATCTTTTCCTCAAACCAGTCCCTGATCTCCTCGGGAGTTTCAAGCTCCATGATCTGAGGCAGATATTCTCTGCGTCCGGAGTAGTGATAGGTCTGTCCGCCGTTCTGATAGGCGATGTGCTCCGCATAAAGGGCAAACTCCAGGGTCTTAAGCCTCATGGACATAAGGTCACCGTCCACAGCCTTCTGGCACATCCAGTCGCTGTACTTGTCCGCCATTACCTGGGCTTCATTAAGGTCCCCCTTGGCAATTGCCTCAAACAGAGGCCTCTCAAGGTTCTTGGGATAGTCATCGTCATAGTCACAGGAGATAACAAGGTCGTCCACGTGAGCCACGGATCCCGTGGTGACAATAAGGGCATTGAGGGCTTCCCGGTAGGAATCCCCAAGCTCCCTAAGGGGCTTGACGCCGCCGATTCCGATCCTGAAGCTGATGTCGGTCTTCTTGCGAAGGAAACGAACAAGCTCCCTGGCTCTGTCAATCATCTCGGTTCTTTCGTTGTACTCTATCCTGGATTCGTTGCAGGGTATCAGCACTGCGATCTTGTTGGACATGACGTTTCCGATCTTGCACCTGAAGTAGGACTTAACTCCCTCCCTGATCTCATGGTACTTGCCGGAGATCTTGACAGAGCTTCCGATGGCATTGGTCATCCTGCTGCCCTCCTGAGAGTCTCCGCAGACGATGGCCATCATGTAGCCGTAGTTCTCCGTTATTCCAAGGATGGTCCTGTAGTTGTCCACATCCTCCTCAAAATGCTCCTGCAAAAGAATGTCGTATATAAGTCCGTTCTCAATGATGGGCTCCACAGTCTCAAGCTTCTCTTTAATAAGAAGGTCGTTGCTTCGCTTCTGTCTCTCGCCGTCGATCTGGGACATGGCTCTTTTGAGAACCGCCACAACCTTCATCTTTTCCATGGGTTTGGTGATGTACTCCATAACCCCAAGGGCGATGGCCTCCTTGGCATAGTCAAATTTGTCGTAGGCGGACATAACGATGAACACCGTGTTGGTGCAGAACTGCTTCATCTCCCTAATGGCGTCAATGCCGTTGATGCCGGGCATATGAATGTCGATGACCGCAATGTCGGGCCTGAAGTTCTCCGCCAGTTCAATGACGCTCCTGCCGCTCTTGGCGCACTCCACCTGGCAGCTGTCGCCGAACTCTTTTTCTATTATGAATTTCATGGAATCGATGACGATACCTTCGTCATCCGCCACCATCACTCTGTACATTCTTCTCCTCCCAAAGGAAGTCTTATGATAACCTCGCACCCCTTGTCCTGCCCAAAGCTGATGATGTCAATGGCATCCTCCGCTTCGGCAAAGATCCTTATCCTGGAGATAACGTTGTCCATTCCTATGCCGTTATTGTCGTAGCTGTCCTCTATATGACTGAAGCTTCCGTTAAGCAGCTGATCTATGGTCTCTTCACTTATTCCCTTGCCGTTGTCCCTGATGCTAATGCAGACATTGTCATCCGCTCTGTAGACTCTGAGCATGATCTTACCTGCTCCAGCCATCTCGCGGATGCCGTGATTTACCGCATTCTCGACGATGGGCTGAAGGATCATGCTAGGCATGATGTGGTCAAGCAGTCTCTCATCCACCTGCTTCTCATAACCGATGTCTCCGGAAAACCTTACGTTGAGGATCCTGATATAGTTGTCCACCAGTGTCACTTCGTCCCTGATGGTCACATCTCTTTTCTGGCTCTGTACATTATACCTGAAAAAGTCCGCCACGGTCTGCACGTACTCATAGGTCCGGTCTGCGCCCTCCATCATGGCAAGCTGAGCTCCCGCATTCAGAGTATTGAACAGGAAATGAGGATTGATCTGAGCCTGCAGATACTTAAGCTGGGCGTCTTTGAGGTGTGCCTCCATAAGCAGCTCTTTTTCCTGCATGTAGCGTTCCTTCTCCATGCTCTCCTTGAGCCTCTCAATGTAGTCCTTGATGCTGACCACCATCTTACTGAAGGCATTGATAACTATGCCCACCTCATCATGGTAAAGAGCCGGCGGTATTGTGGCGTCAAAATTGCCCTCCGATACTTCGTTGGCAGAGTCCGCCAGGTTCTTAAGCGGCATGATCACAGTGGTAACAAAGCTGGTAACCAGGATTACGTTTCCGATCATAACAAGGGTCATGACACCGACACCGATTATCTCGAACCTTCTGAAAGCCCTTGAAAGAGTCAGATAGTTCTCGGAGTTGATGACAAAAAGCTCCAGGTTAAGGCTTGTGATGTAGTCCTCGATGTCCTCGTAGAGCCTTGTACTGCTCTCGTAAAAAGACCTGTATTTTTCAACGTTACGTCCTCTTTTGGCCTCAATGGTCTGGGCGACTTCCTCCAGATAATTCTGGGACATGTAACGGATGTTCCTCTCCATCCTGCTGTAGGCCAGATCCGTTACGGAGTCATCCAGATTAAGGGAAAGATCCGAGAAATACTGGGCATCCCTGTAGTACTCCTCCAAAGATTCGCTGGTCTTGGCGCTTAAGTACGCAGTCATGGAATCCTGGACTCTGGTCATGGCCTCGGAAAGCTCGTTCAGGGAGCGGTTGTCCTGATAAACCATCTCCATATCCTCGGACATGCTGTTGATACCCAGGATCAAAAAGATATTTACTATGAAGATGATAACATTGGCAAAAATACAGACGCTGATGATCTTGAACTGAAGGGGGCGGTTGAGGAATTTATTCATCTCCTTCCTCCTTCCGGAATTCATCCACGTTGTCCTGATTTATGAGGGTAATGTCAGCAAGATAATACTCACTGGTGGTACCGAATTCAAGGAAATCGGAAAGAGCAGTTACGCTGTACTCTCCAAGCTGCTCAGCATCTATGGAGATGGTGGCGTAAATTCCGCCTCTTTCTATGGCGTTGATTATGGACTCCGAGCCGTAGTATCCCAGGATGTTCACCTCTCCTACCTTATTAAAGTCCACCACCGCCTGATAAGTACAGGCTGTGCTGAGCTCATCCAGGCACACGATAACATCGGGCACATTGTCCCCGAGGAAAATATCCCTTATGGATTCCTCAACGGAAAAACTGTTGGTGTTGTCTATTGCAGCAAGCGAAACTGCAAACTCCGCATCTGTTACATTTCCCTGATAGATGGCGTCCTGAAGGCTGGAAATGATGATGTTCTGCCCTGCATCCTTGGTATCCGCATTGACAAGAACCGTGATCTTCACCTGGCTTCTGTCTTCGATGGTCTCGGACTCCAAAAGTTCTTCTCGTCTCTTTTCCTTGATGATATCTATGATCTGGCTGCCATACATCTTGCCGATACTGTAACTTCCAACGCCCACAAAACTCAGTCTGTCCGACTTGGTACAGTCGCCGTAGAGTGTCACCACAGGGATCCCTGCGTTAACTGCCTTGTTGATAAGAGCGGACATCTCAAGGGTCTCGTTGGCATAGACCATTATTCCGTCAGGCTTAGAGGCGATGGCTATCTCCATCAGCTCCTCAACGGAATAGTCCTTGGAAAAATGCTCGCCAAGAAGGTCCACAAAGGCGTTCTCTTCCCTTGCGGTATCAAGGGCTCCCTTATACACCGACTTCCAGAAATCCGACTTGTAATTGTCAGTGATCATAACATAGTATCTGTCGTAAACCCTTGACTCCGCCTGGGCCACCAGGTCAGATCTGTAGAGCCTGAAAAATACCGCTCCCGCAGTCAGGGTGATAAGGACAAATAAAAGTGTCAGTATCAGCAGAAGATACTGCCTGCCTATTCTTTTCTTGTAGCTGTCTTCGTTTTGGGTTTTCATAAGGAAATTTTAGCAGATGCGCATAAATAGAAAAAGTGGACTTTTTTGTTTTGTGCTAGCCACTGAGCAAAAAAGTCCACATAATCTCATATTATTAAAACTGTCAGATTGAAAGATATCAGATGGTACGTGCGATCTCGTACATGTACTCGTTGATGTTCTTATTCATAGCAAGGGCCTCATCGATGTCGTAATCAACGAACTGGCCGTTTCTGTAACCTACAACTCTGTTGGTCTTGCCTGCTGCAAGAATATCTGCTGCGTAGCATCCCATCATGGAAGCATACACACGGTCCTTACAGGTAGGACTTCCACCACGCTGCATGTATCCAAGAATTGAAGCTCTGGTCTCAAGACCTGTAGCTGCCTCGATACGACGTGCCATAGAAGTTGAATGTCCGATACCCTCGGCATTTACAATGATATGATGGGTCTTGCCCTTCTTACGGTTATCGATGATGTTGTCGATAACGCGCTGCTCGTTGTAGTCATACTTCTCAGGAAGAAGGATGTCATCTGCACCGTTGGCGATTGAGCACCACAGTGCAATATATCCTGCGTGACGTCCCATAACCTCTACGATGCTGACTCTCTCGTGGGAGGAAGAAGTATCACGGATCTTGTCGATAGCATCCATAGCTGTATTGATGGCTGTATCGAATCCGATTGTATAATCTGTGCAGGCGATATCCAGGTCGATGGTTCCGGGAATACCTACTGTATTGATGCCCTGAGCTGAAAGCTTCTGAGCTCCGCGGTATGAACCGTCGCCGCCGATAACAACCATTCCGTCTATTCCATGCTTGCGGCAGATTTCAGCGCCCTTGGCCTGTCCCTCAGGTGTTGTGAACTCCATACATCTTGCAGTTCCAAGGATGGTACCGCCTCTCTGGATGATATCGGAAACGCTGCGTCTGTCCATCTCAATGATCTCCTCATTGAGAAGTCCCTGATATCCCTTCTTGATGCCCACTACTCTAAGGCCGTTGGCAAGTGACTTGCGGACTACCGCACGAATTGCGGCATTCATGCCCGGTGCATCACCACCGCTTGTAAGTACGCCGATTGTCTTAATCTGCTTAGCTGCCATATTTTAATCCTCGATTCTAAATAAAATTCCCCAATCTTCTCTAACTTATTATATTAGCGCATGTTTTTTTATGATGCAACTAAAAATGTACTCATCAATTCGCGCCACCTGCACCCCCACTCTCAGCATCCGCCGCCTGCCGGTGCCCGCCCCTTTCTGGCCGCCCCGCCCCACAGCCTGTAACGCAGAAAAAATTGCAAATCCTCGCGGATGTTTTTGCGCCGGTTAATGGCACCCCAAAGCAGGGCTTCGTTTCTGCGGATCAAACTCCCTTCGAAGCCTACAGGAGGCCGCAGCCAAGGTTATTTCCCGCTGGTGAGGATAGCGAGGAATGCCCATTTTCCAGCGGCCTTAAGCAGATTTTCAATGTGCGTCCGAAGGTTGTCTGACGAGATCGGCGTGATCATTTTCATTGGAAAAGTCATGGCTTGCGTACGCAAGCCGGGAATAAAGAAGCGTCCGCTCCCCAAGCTCGCTTGGAGGAGCGAATGCTTTTTTATTCCCGATGCATGGCGCGCTGATAAGCGCCATGCATGACATGACGTGTTATGAAAATCGCCGATCGAGGAGTTTCCCTTCGGGCGCACATAATAAAAGAAAATCTGCAAGGCCGCCTTGGAAAATGTGCGTGACGAGATTCCGAGACAGCGGGAATAACTTGGCAGAAGGCCCCTGTGGCTTCGAAGGTCAGACAAAGATCCGCAGACAGAAACGAAGCACAGTTTTGGGGTACTCATTAGCCCCGGCGCAAAAACATGACACTCAGATTTGCAGCTTTTTTCTGCTACCTGGCTGCGGGCGCGGGGCGGGGCAGCGGATAATCCCAACAGCGCCGGGGCAGGTGCAAAAACTGTGGGTGCAGTCCGCAAAGGGCTTGACAGGGGCGCTGGAAGGTTTTAAGATTTTGATGTTGGACAAAGCCCCACGAGATGGGGCCTATTTTTGAGAGGCGGGTTAGCGACGGCTAACTCTGGGAGAGACAGATGGTTAAGACGACGTTGAAGATTGAGGGAATGATGTGCGGGATGTGCGAGACGCATATCAATGAGACGATCAGAAAGGCTGTTCCGGGGGCTTCGAAGGTTAAGAGCTCACATACAAAGGGCGAGAGCAGTTTTGTATCGGAAAAGGAGCCTGATGAAGCAAAGCTTAAGGAGGCTGTTGCGAACACCGGATACACACTGCTTTCTGTCAGTTTTAAGCCTTATGAAAAGAAGCTGTTTGGACTTTTCTGATACGCTCCCGGCGGGGCGAGTATATGTAACTTACGG
>JAILFT010000054.1 GCA_024697425.1 Butyrivibrio sp.
CAAAAAAGGCACCCCAACAGGGATGCCTCTCTACCATTTTAACTATTTATCCAAAATAACGCCATTACCTTCAAGAACTGTCTTTACGTAGTCAACAGTCACATTTGTTTTTGTTGCGATCAGTTCAACAGGCATGCCGTCCTCAAATCTGGCCAGTATTCTGCCTTCTTCTTTGCCTTCTTTTCTACCTTCTTTTATACCTTCTTTTATACCCTCTTCTCTACCTTCTTTTCTGCCTTCTTCTTTTCCCTGATCGTATATCTTAAACTCCGGTAAATCCAACACTTTTCCGCCCATGAAATCACCAACCTTCTTCTGAACGTTATCCTGTTTCATTGTAAGTTTACTTCGCCGCCCTTTTCAGCAGCGCGATATATGCCTTATATTTGATTCTGAATCCTGTATCTGCTGTGATCTTCTCAAGGCCTTCGTCTGAGATCCCGGGGTTCTTGGTAACAAGCTTTACTACTCTCCAGTCCTTATCGTTCTTCAGGTTCAAAAGAGCTTCTTCCGGAGCGTTGGGGTTCCTTACAACATTCTCCCTTACGATCCACTCCTCATCCTGAGAAAGACGAAGAAGAGCTTCCTTGGGAGTGCTCTTGTTGCTGGCAACAGCTTTTCTGATATAGGCATCGTTGTAGCCGGAAAGATATTCAAGAACGTTTTCCGGAGCACTGGAATTCAGAGCCACGTTCTCACACACTCTCCAGTCGTCGTCCTTGGCAAGTCTTGCAAGTACCTGATCAGGAGTCTTCTCATTTCTGGCAACAGCCTTTCTAACGTAACCGTCATCATCCTCAGAAAGGGCTCTCAAAATATCATTGGAAGCATTACTGTTTCCTGCAACGGAAGTACGTATAGACTGCTTAACATCCTTTGAAAGCTTTTCAAGAAGATCCAGTGAAGTGTTGGGATTCTCAGCAACAGCGCCTCTTACGCTGGTTTCATCATCATTTAATAGAGCATTAAGAACATTCAAAGGTGCCTTGTCATTCTTGGCAACATTCTCACGAACCACACCTGAGCCATCACGGGCAAGGACAGTGAAAGTAGCCTCTGAGTTCCTTTCATTGGATGCTACCGCTGCTCTTACGTTATCATCTATATCTCTTGCAAGCTTCTCAAGTACAGAAGCTGAAACGCCGGTGTTCTCTGCAACTGAAAGTCTTACGGAATTTTCCTTATCTTCAGAGAGCTTCTCAAGAATGTTTACAGCTGTTCCGGGATTTGCGGCAACTCCGCTCCTTACTACCTCACTGGCATCTGCAGCCAGCTTCTCCAGGGCGCTTGCCGGAGTATTCTTGTTCTGAGCCACCCTGTATCTGATGACGTCGCTCTCATCATGGGCAAGACTTTCCAGGATTTTCACCGGTGTATTGGCATTTTCAGCAACTCCCCAGCGAACAGCATCATTAAGGTCCTTGGAAAGAACTTCAAGAGTTTCCGGAGAAGTATTGGGATGAGCAGCTATTCCGCGAAGAACGGCAAGGTTTGTCTTATCAAGTTCGTAGAGCTTATCAAGAACCTCAGTGGGTGTATCCTCATCCCTTAAGATATCCTCACTGACAACATTCCACTCCGCATACTTGTAATCATGGTCAAAAAGCTCCAATACATCACTTATAAGTTTGCCGTACTCCATAATTATCCTCCAATTTTAGCGAAACAATGATGAACAGTCCCCAATAAAACAATATATATACTATCATAATACATTTGCAAAAAGAACGCCACAGCAATAACGCTGTGACGTTCAAATAAATTCAATTTTTAGAATTGATATAATTGATAAGTCCTTCGGAATCAATGATCTTCTGCATGAAAGGCGGGAATGCCTGTCCCTGGAAGCTCTTGCCTGTAGTCTCATCTGTGATAACGCCTGTATCAAAGTCGATGCTTACCACATCTCCGGCATTTATGTTCTCTGCAGCTTCCTCACACTCAATGATGGGAAGTCCGATGTTGATGCTGTTCCTGTAAAAGATCCTTGCAAAGCTCTTGGCGATAACGCAGCTTACGCCTGAGGTCTTGATGACCAGCGGTGCATGCTCTCTTGAGGATCCGCATCCAAAGTTTCTGTCAGCTACGATAACGTCGCCTTCCTTAACCTTATTGACGAACTCCTTGTCGATATCTTCCATGCAGTGCTTAGACAGCTCTTTTGCATCAGTAATTGCAAGGTAACGGGCAGGAATGATAACGTCCGTATCCACATTGTCTCCATATTTAAAAACTGTTCCCTTAGCGGCTTTCATAATTCTCCTCCTTTATCAAAGTCCAAGCTCGGACGGCTGTGAGAGCTTGCCTGTTACTGCGCTGGCTGCTGCGACTGCAGGTGAAGCCAGGTAAATCTCAGAGTCGATGGCACCCATTCTTCCAACGAAGTTACGGTTTGTGGTGGAAACGCATCTCTCTTTGGAGGCAAGAACACCCATGTGTCCGCCAAGGCAGGGGCCGCAGGTAGGTGTTGATACAATGGCTCCGGCCTCGATAAAGGTACGAAGGAGCCCCTCTTCCATAGCCTGAAGATATATATTCTGTGTGCCGGGGATCACGATGCAGCGAACCCCACTTGCAACCTTTCTGCCTGCCAGAACAGCTGCTGCAGCTCTAAGGTCCCCAATCCTTCCGTTGGTACAGGAACCGATCACTACCTGATCGATCTTAATATCTTCTATCTCATCAAAGGTATGAGTGTTCTCGGGAAGATGAGGATAAGAAACCGTTGACTTGAGAGTACTAAGATCGATGGTGTACTCCTCGTCATACTCCGCATCTGCGTCAGCCTCGAATACCTTGTACTCTTTGCCGGGAGCGTGCTCCTTGAGATACTCTATTGTGATCTCGTCCACCGGGAAGATACCGTTCTTGCCGCCGGCTTCGATAGCCATGTTGGCGATGGTCAGCCTGTCATCCATGGTGAGGTTCCTGATTCCCTCCCCCACAAACTCCATGGACTTGTAAAGAGCTCCGTCAACGCCGATCATTCCGATGATATGAAGGATGACATCCTTGCCGCTCACCCACTTTGAGGGCTTGCCCACGATATTGAACTTAATGGCGGAAGGCACCTTGAACCATGCCTTTCCTGTTGCCATGCCGGCAGCCATATCAGTTGAGCCTATACCTGTTGAGAATGCGCCAACAGCGCCGTAGGTACAGGTGTGTGAATCCGCACCGATTATGAGGTTTCCGGGAAGTGTAAGACCCTGCTCGGGTAAAAGAGCATGCTCGATGCCCATCTGTCCTACTTCAAAATAGTTGGTGATGTTGTTCTTAATGGCGAACTCTCTCACGCACTTGCAGTTCTCTGCAGACTTGATGTCCTTGTTGGGAACAAAGTGATCGGGAACCAGCGCGATCTTGTCCTTGTCAAACACACCGCTCTTTGTGAACTTAGCCATTTCATTGATAGCCACAGGACTGGTAATGTCATTGCCAAGCACCAGGTCAAGATCAGCCTCGATAAGCTGTCCTGCCTCCACGTGGTCAAGTCCTGCATGGGCTGCCAGAATCTTCTGGCTCATTGTCATACCGCTCATAGCAATAATCTCCTTAGGCCTTAATTTTTATCAAAATATTTCTACTAAATATAACATACTATTTTCAACTGCAACACATAACAAATTTAATCGTTTTTATTGACCTTTTTTAATATTCTGT
>JAILFT010000061.1 GCA_024697425.1 Butyrivibrio sp.
CGGCGTTGTCTGCATTGACTTCATTGTCAGCACTGGGGCCTCCTTCAGCATTGTCCCCGTTTTTATCGCCGGGGCCTCCGCCAAAGTCTCCATTGCCGGCATCCGGTCCATCGCCGGATCCGCCTTTACCGCCGGGACCTCCCTGGCCCATTCCGGCCTGATGCCCCTGGCTTGAAGAATCCGCATCATAGGGGAATTCCGTGTCCGCAAGGAAATTATTCAAAGACTCTTCGATAACACTTACCATATATTCATAATATGTTCCCGACTGGTATCTGCCATCCTCGCTCTGCTCCATGGTCAGCGCATTTCCCTCGCTGTCCGTAAGCCCCAGGCTGTTGATATACTCTGCATACGCTTCGGTAAGGCCATCCGAAATGCTCTGCTCCTCCTGCGTAAGACCGGACCTAGTTGTTCCCATCATCCATTCGTAAGCCTCGTCCGCA
Organism: Butyrivibrio sp.; assembly: GCA_024697425.1. Lineage (GTDB taxonomy): Bacteria > Bacillota > Clostridia > Lachnospirales > Lachnospiraceae > Butyrivibrio. Next base: position 447 of record JAILFT010000061.1, read on the forward strand.
GAATCAAGAGAAGTTATCGGGCACCATCCCTGGGATCCAAGAACAGCGTCGCTTACACCCATAACCGCTCCTATCTCCTCAAGATAATCGTCGTAAAGCTCTGAGTCTCCGGTTACGCCCAAAAGAGCCGACTGCGCCCCGCCACCTGACATACCAAACGAAAAGATACTGTCCATATCTCCCGCGATATTTCCTTCATTGTATCTGATGTAACGGATTGCAGCCTTAAGATCGGTAACTCCAGCAGGTGCTCCCGCATCTCTTCCGCGGCATCCGGCATGTACATATATAAAACCCGCGTCAGTGTACTCGGAAACACTGCTGTACTCTGTCATCGGGGACTGAGCCGCATATCCGGGAGTATTCACCGGAAAAACAATCGGAGCAGTTTCTGCCGTATATCCGTTCACCTCCGCTGTAGTGTTCAGAGTACATGTATATGTTCCATCACCGTTATCTGAAGCATCCATGTAGGCAGCGGGAACGATCACGGCAAGTTCCTCATAATCAGTATCTACCGGATTCTCGCAGTATTGGATTCCAAGCTGGTAATAAACGTTGTCTTCTTCATTGTATTGCCATTTTGTGTTATCGATCTTCGACAGGTTTGTTACTATCTCCAATGTCTCCTCGCTTACTGTTTCCGGTGAGGATTCATCCGCAGTTTCGCTTTCTGCCGAAACATCCTGAGTGCTGCTTACCGTCGGCTGCGTTGATGCTGTACTACCGCACGCTGTCAGTGCCACTGTAGTTCCCAGGATCAATGCCAAAATAAACTTTCTTCTTATCATTGTTTAAGCCTCCTAAGCTGATCATTTATGTTTTTTATTTGTACAAGCTCATGATAGGACCTGAACCTAAATCAAAGCTAAAAGAGAAAGCAAATATTTATTAACTTGTCTTTGATCTCACCTGGAAAAGAGCTATCATTTTACCCTGATGTCTTAGGCACCACCTTTAGATTTAACACTCTTTTTAGAAAATATCGTCTATAATTTTTATTACAGAAGTTATCTGAAAAAGTATTATAAGCGGGGCGATGATCGATCATGTTAAGTCACAAATATTCCAATCGTAAATTCATAAGCAGTTGTGCAGCAAATCAATGCATCACAAGTCGCAGAAGAACATCTCACTTTAAAACTGTATCCAAAGCCTTAATATCTCTGGCAGCTGTCTGCGCCATGCTGCTTACCATTTGGTGCACACCGGCAAAAGCCTATGCCAGCGGATTTGATCCCGTGTACTACGCGGAGAGATATCCCGATGTAGCCAATGCGGTGGGCACAAGCCAGAAGGCTCTCATAAACCATTATCTGACCTTTGGTATAGCAGAGGGACGTTTTCAGAATGCAGCTGAGGAAGAGGCAGGAACACCACTCAATACTTATATAGACATAGATCTTGAGAATCAGAATGTAGTCTACATTCTGGACGGAACTCCTGTGTTTGAGACTCCCTGTGTAAGTGGCGATGTCAGCAAAGGGCGCCAGACGCCCACAGGAACCTTCGCTATCTACGGCCACATTCCGGGGCAGTACCTGACGGGCCCCACCTGGAAGAACTGGGTTGACTACTGGATGCCCTTCTCCCCGGGAGGATGCGGACTTCACGACGCCACCTGGCGGAAGAAGTTTGGTGGAACCATATATAAGACCAACGGTTCCCACGGATGCGTCAACATTTCCCACGATGCCGCCAAGACTCTCTTCGACATGGTGAACATCGGAACCGTGGTCATCGTCCATTAAAGGGCTTTCTCATTTTCCCGGCAAAAGCTGTTTTGACATCTAGCAAATGGCGGTTTTTCCAAAACAAGCCTTTTTTTGGAAAAACATCCAGCGGCAGCCTGTATTATTTTCATTATGTCCATATAATGGTATAAATTGAAAACTCAATAAAAAAGAGCCATGAATGCTCTCTTCTTATCAGATCAGATCCACCACCACTCTGATCTGATAAGAAGAATCAAAAAAGAGGCCCGGGTCCAATGCCATCATAAGCGGCACTGCCCAAAGCCTCTTTATTTTTTACCTCAGATCCTTTATCTCAGATCCTTTATCTCAGATCCATCATCTTAAATCCTTTACCTCAGATCCATCATCTCAGATCCTTTATTTCACCTTCTCTTTTATCTCGTGCTGCTCCTGTACTGAACCGGAGTCATGCCGTATTTCTTCTTGAACAGTCTGTTGAAGTGCTCAACGTTCTGATATCCTGCTGCCTCGGCAACTTTCTCAACCTTCATGTTGCCGTTTCGAAGAAGGGTGCTGGCCTTGTTAAGGCGGATCCTCTTGACGTTCTCGCCGAAGGTCATTCCTGACTTCTCCTTAATGTACTTGGAGAGGTAAGGCTTTGAGAGGTAGAACTGGCTGGAGAGATCATCAAGGGTTACAGTCAGGTAATTCTCCTGGATGTAGTTGATGATGGCATTTATCCTCTCATCTTTGCTGTTCTTGATCTCTTTTACCGCATCTATCTGATTAACAGCAATAACCAGCGCGCCGATTGAGGACTTGATGATATCCTCGTCAATTCCTACGCCCCAGAACTTCTGGCCGTTGTAGGTGATACCAACATATGAACATGCCTTGGAGGATGAACCTCTCGAAAGAGCGTGTTCCTCGTAGCTTGAAAGCTCATAGCTGATGTTGAAGTACTGCTTGATGGCGTTACTTACCGCATCAAGACGACCGTTACCATTGGCCTCAACGATGTGCTCCTTGTCTGCATGAGCGATGGTAACCTCAGCCAGGATTCCGTCGATCTGCTTGAAGTGAACCTCGGGAATACGGAATACGTTGTCGTTGTGAACGTACTTGTCCTCGAAGATCTGATAGATCCTTGCAGGTGAAAGCTCAGCATGCTCTCTGTCGGAGATATCCTTGATTGTGTAGCTGATGTCTGCCTGCATATCCTTGGGAACCATCATACCGTAGTTGGTCTTGAGGATATAGCTTACGCCGCCCTTACCGGACTGGCTGTTGATCCTGATAACATCGCCGTCGTACTCTCTTCCAAGATCCTTGGGATCGATGGGAAGGTAAGGTACTGACCAGATTCCCTTGTCCTTCTTCTGATCATGCCAGGAGAATCCCTTGGAAATAGCATCCTGATGAGATCCCGAGAAAGCCGTGAAAACCAGCTGTCCTGCATAGGGCTGTCTTTCGTAGATCCTCATCCTTGTAAGTCTTTCGTAGGTCTCGCCAACTTCCATGATATTTGAGAAATCAAGCCCCGGATCTACTCCGTGGGAATACATGTTGATGGCAAGAGTAACGATATCAACGTTTCCTGTTCTCTCTCCGTTGCCAAAAAGAGTTCCCTCAATCCTGTCGGCACCGGCAAGGCATCCAAGCTCTGCATCACTGACTCCCGAACCTCTGTCATTGTGAGGATGAAGGGAAAGAACTACCGCATCCCTGTACTTGAGGTTCTTGCTGATATACTCAACCTGAGTGGCAAATACATGAGGCATTGCTATCTCTACAGTTGTGGGAATATTGATGACTGCTTTGTTCTTCCTGGTGGGCTTCCACACATCAAGAACCGCGTTGCATACGTCTACGGCGTAGTCAACTTCTGTTCCGGGGAAGCTCTCCGGTGAATATTCAAAGGAGAAGTTTCCGTTGGTCTCCTTGGCAAGCTTATCAAGAAGCTTAGCTCCGTCCACAGCGATCTTCATGATCTCTTCCTTGCTCTTCTTGAACACCTGCTCTCTCTGGGCAACGGAAGTTGAGTTGTAGAGGTGAATGATGGCTCTGGGCGCACCCTTAACTGCCTCAAAGGTCCTCTTGATGATGTGCTCCCTGGCCTGTGTCAGAACCTGAACGGTAACGTCATCGGGAATCATGTTCTTCTCGATAAGTGTCCTTGCAAACTCAAACTCGGTCTCCGATGCTGCAGGGAAGCCGATCTCTATTTCCTTGAATCCCAGCTTAACCAGCATTGTAAAGAACTCCAGCTTCTCATCAAGGCTCATGGGCTCGATAAGGGCCTGATTGCCGTCGCGAAGGTCCACGCTGCACCAGATGGGCGGATGATCTACATAGTCCTTCTTAACCCATTCGTAGGTGGGCTTGGGAGGCATAAAATACTGACGCTGGTACTTCTCTACATTTTTCATAGCTGTTCTCCTCATTCTGTAAATTTCGTATATTCGGCCGCTGTGAACCTGTGGGAAAAGAGCCATCACCTTCAGGTTCGGTTGACATATTTTATCTGCCAGCGGTTAAATATCATCAAAATTGATTGATAGTAATTATCATATCACAATTTTACGCAAATACATCATGGTGGAATTAATCTGTTTCTTGATATTATTTAACATAAAAACAGCGCATGGACATAGCCATGCGCCGTGTAAATCAGTATAAATATGCAAATACTTTATTGTCCCAATATAGATGCCGCATCCCTCGTCATCAATAGGCATTCTTGTTGATAAATCCGTGTCTTACGGTTCCCAGCATGATCTTGAAATCAAAGGTCATGCTCCAGTTCTCAATATAGTAAATATCGTAGTCGATTCTTTTCCTGATGGAGGTATCCCCTCGGTAGCCATTGATCTGAGCCCAGCCGGTGAGTCCCGGCCTTACCTGGTGCTTGACCATATACCTTGGGATCTGCTCCTTGAATTTTTCAACAAACTGAGGCCTCTCGGGTCTTGGTCCCACAAGACTCATCTTTCCTGCGAAGATATTGAAAAACTGAGGCATCTCGTCAATACTGGTCTTTCTAAGGAATCCGCCAACCTTGGTAATTCTCGGGTCACCCTTGGTGGTCCAGCCCTTCTTCTCCTCGGCCTCAGTCTGAACCTTCATGGTCCTGAACTTGTACATCATGAAATGCTGTCCATTGAGTCCTACACGTTCCTGCTTGTAGATCACAGGTCCCTCGCTGGTTGCCTTAACG
>JAILFT010000083.1 GCA_024697425.1 Butyrivibrio sp.
GCCTTGGAGGATTCTTCTGCTGCGGCTTCATCGGAAGAGCTTTCCGAGGAACTTTTGATCGAAGAAGAGAATGATGCTTCTCTTGTTATGGCAGATACCTACTCGGGGTCTTGCGGAGAAAATGCCACATGGAAATATGATGGGGCCTCCGGGACTCTTACCATATCGGGAAGCGGAGCAATGGAGGATTACAAGGTCCTTAGCACTGATTCATCAGGCAACGTATCGACTACTGCTCCCTGGGATAAGTACAGAAAAGAAATCAGACGTATTTCCATTAGTCAGAATATTACCGCTATCGGCGACTATTCTTTTTATCTGGCAGGTGGTTCAAGTGTTTCGGTATCGGGGGATGGATCAAACGGTGCCATGGTGTTCTCCAAAAATCTAAAACGAATTGGTAGCTATGCCTTCTATTATGTTGCTTTTCATGACATCACCATTCCGGAGACGGTTGAGACTATTGAAGAGGGGGCGTTCTATTATGGTTATTTTTGGAATGTGATAAATTCTTCTTCTTTTCTTAAGGGAGTTAAGAAATTAGGAGACAATGCTTTCAGAGGTGCTACCTTTCATGGCGTCACCTTTGACTTTAGCTCTGCAGAGTATATAGGCAGTCATGCGTTTGATATAGACAATGGAAGGACCTCTAACTGCAGCACCAGTTTTGCCTTTTCCGATAATCTTAAATATCTTGGAGATTATGCCTTTGACGGTGTTGCACCAAAGAGCAGCGTATTAAGATTTCCCTCCACAATGGAGTATATAGGAGAATATCCCTTCGATGATACCGAAAGCCTCAAAGGAGAAGTGGTTTACCCGGCTTCTTTGACAAAGTTCAGCAATGGCGTATTCGACTATACAGGGATAACCTCGGTAATATTCGGAGACAAGATATCAGAAGTTTCAGAGCACGCCTTTGACGGGAATAATTCTCTTACAGAGATTACTTTTAAGGGAGATTTTCCCGACTTTAAGCAGAAACCCTTCATAGATGTCAAAAATAAATTGACTGTTTACTATCCTTTGGATAATGAGAGCTGGTTTAAGGGAATTGATACACTTGCTTATTACAGCAGCAAGGTTGAATTTGTTCCTGTGGGTGATTTCACAACGGTTACATTTATCGGTCTTGACGGAAAAGTAGTTTCTACCCAGAAAGTAGCCCTTGGCAGCAAGCTTTCGGATCCTACGTCTTTAGCTGCAAACAGCAGCAATATCGGGGGATGGTATGCTGACAGGAAGCTTCAATATGAAGTGAATAAGTGGGACTTTGCGGCTCCTGTTCAGCATAAGATGACTCTCTATGCAGGCAAAAAGTATACGGGTCATAAAGTGGTCTTTTTCCCCGAAAATGGGAACGATTATACAGTTCAGACAGTAGAAGACGGCCAATACGTCAAAAAGGAGACACCTAAATATGATGGCTACAGGTTTTGCGGTTGGTACACGGACAGGAATTATAAACATTATTTCGATCTTGAGAATAGACCTGTGACCGAGGACGTCGCTCTGTATGCCCGTTGGGTTATCTACAGACCTTATATAGTCTATGACCACAGTAAATACAGATATATTCCCACTTTCGAGGTTATCCCCAATGATGGACAGTCTGTTTGGGATAGCGCCGCAAACAATGTTAAATATTATGAAAAAGACGGTAACGCCAAATTCCTTGGGTGGTTCTTTGATGCAGGTTTTAAAAAGCCGGTTCCTTCAAACTATACTGTGACCAAAGATACCAGAGTATATGGAAAGTGGGAGCTTGCAATCTTCAGGGTGAACATAGACCGCATGGACGGAACAGAGCCGGAAGTTGTTGAGGTTCCTTACAAAGAGCTTTTTAAATTCCCCAATGCCCCTAAGAGAAGAGGCTATACCTTTAAGGGCTGGTCTAAGAATGCGGACGGAAGTGAAATCGAACAATGGCCGGACGTTGAGGTAAAAGAGGACGTAACCTATTATGCAGTCTGGGAAATTAACGAGATCAGACTGGATTACTATTCTGTGTCTGAAGACGGAAAGTATGAGTACATGGGCTGGGATTATAAGGACGCTTGCCAGCCTGTAGAATATGGTACTGCTATTGAAGAGAGCAAATACCATTTCATGAACTGTGAGCTTGTCGGTTGGTATTATGATGCAAAACTGACAAAGCCTGTGGGAAATGACCTCATATATGAGGATGTGACATTGTACGCAAAGACCAGGCTGAAGGTCTATGATGTTGTGATAGATCCCGACAACGGCGAGGAACCATATATCATTGAAGCCAAATATGGAACCAGACCGGAGGTTGAGATTCCTGTAAAGAAGGGATATGAGTTTACCGGCTGGAAGAATGTTGATATAGGATATACATACAGCAGTATAGACACTGTCACGGGTCCTGTTTCCTATGAGGCATGCTGGAGAGCAGGGTATTCTCAGAATATTGTTATAAGCGGCGTTAAGGACATGACCTATACCGGATCAGCCATCAAATTCCCGGAACTGAAGATAACAGATAATGGGAATGCGCTTGAAAACGGTAAAGATTATACACTTAAGTACAGCAACAATGTAAAGGTCAGTACCGATAAGGCACCCGCGGTCATCACCATAAGCTACAAGGGCCTTTATCAGGGTAAGAGCACCGTTAACTTTAAGATCAAAAAGTGTGACCTTGAAGAGCTTAAGAAGAACGGAGGTATTACTTCCGGTTTTGAGACTACATATCTTTCCTACAACGGTAAGGTTCAGAAGGCTAAGCCTGCTGTTTATCTGACAGTTAATGGTAAAAAGACAGCTCTTAAGGAGAACAGGGATTACAGACTTGTCTTTGAGAATGCTGACCCTAAGGCAGAAGGATATGATCCGGATGCCTTTAAGGCTGTAGGAACCTATAAGATCATTGCCCAGGGCATCGGAAGCTATACAGGAA
>JAILFT010000104.1 GCA_024697425.1 Butyrivibrio sp.
ATGACTCAGAGCGGTGTTCTTGAGACTCTGATTGAGGCAGATAATCCCGGCAGTGCTTCAAAGGCTGAGACTCTTATCGTTGTTCTTGCTAATCAGATAAGTCAGCACAACTTCCTGTTTGCACTTCTTGCAGGTATGGTAATTGCAGGTATTCTTGCTTCCACCATGTCCACTGCTGATTCACAGCTTATCGCTGCATCTTCAGCTGTTTCCGAGAATATTGTTCAGGATACTTTTGGAATCAAGCTTTCAGAGAGAATGGCCATGCTTACAGCAAGGGCAACCCTTATAGTTGTGGCTGTATTCGGCGTCATCATCGCCTGGAATCCAAACAGCTCGGTATTTGGCATTGTGTCTTTTGCCTGGGCAGGATTTGGTGCGGTATTCGGACCTGCAATGATCATGTCGCTGTACTGGAAGAGAGCCAACAAGTACGGAGCCATCGCAGGTATGGTAGCCGGAGGAGCCATGGTATTTATCTGGAAATACCTTGTAAGACCTCTTGGCGGAGTTTGGAATTTATATGAGCTTGCACCTGCGTTTTTAGTTGCTATAATAGTGATTGTCGTAGTCAGTCTCATCACACCCGAGCCTGACGAGGAAATAGTTACTAAATTTGAGCATGTGTCCAAGCAGAGCCGCTGAGGATGGCATGCAGGTGAAAGTGTAAGAAATGTTCAAGAATAGCAGATTGCAGGAAAACGGGACTACAAAGGCAATAGTGATGAATATGTTTATTGCTGCAGTGAGCCTGTTTCTGAACGGATTCGGCGTATACCTGACGATTCAGGCCAATATCGGCGCCGGTCCATGGGATGTACTTAACCTGGGCCTTGCAAAGAGCCTTGGAATACTTTACGGAACCGCTTCAGTGGCGGTCTCCTATACGATCCTGGGAATAGATATTGCTCTTAAGGAGCCCATCGGAATTGCCATGTTTATCGATGCATTTGTGGTTGGAAAGTCTGTGGATCTTTTTAACAGGATAGATCTTGTACCCAAGTGCAGCGGGCCGCTGACCGGGATCCCGGTTATGATCATAGGACTTGTGATCATGGCCTATACCCAGTACACCTATATGAGTGCTGCCCTGGGGTGCGGACCCAGGGACACTCTTCTTGTAGCTCTGGCCAAAAGAGCTAAGAAGATCCCCATAGGAGTAGTGAGCATATCACTCCTTAGCCTTGCAACCTTTATAGGGTGGCTGCTGGGAGGACCGGTAGGAATCGGAACACTGATCTGTGCTTTTGCCACAGGACCCATAATGCAGTTTGCTTTTACTTCTGTTAAGTTTGATGCCACAACCATTCATCATCAGCATCTGACGGATTCTGTCAGGGTATTTGCCCACAGGAGCGGAAAGGTTGCCTGATCACTAAGGCTTGGAAGGCACAGGTGATCGCTATGATCAAGGTCTATCACGCAGGATATTTTGAGATACCGCAGCCTGATATTCACAGAGGAAGGATAAACGCTGATTTTGGTCAGGGTTTTTATGTGACGGCCGATTATGAGTTTGCCGGAGGCTGGGCGAGAGAGAAGACCGGAGAGAAGATATACATCAACTTCTATGAACTTGATGAGGAAGGTCTCGATATCCTTGAGTTTAACAGGGATGCGGACTGGTTTCGATATGTCTTTTCCAACAGAAGGTCCATGCCTGATGTTCATGCAGGTAAAGACCTGGTGATCGGCCCCATAGCCAACGATACCATCTACAACACCATGGGCATCATGACCAGCGGATTTTTGTCAGACGAGGAGGCTCTTAAGCTTTTGTGTGTCGGACCGCTGTACAGGCAGATAGTCCTTAAGACTCAGAAAGCTTCTGATCGGCTTAGGTTTGTTAAAGCAGAGGAGCTCTCGGAGGAAGTGATCCGAAAGAATATAAAGAGAGTTAAGACCGAAGAAGACGAATATCTTCAGAAGGTTGCCGAAGTTATGAAAGAATTTGATACATAAGCAAAAAGGGCGCAGTGGTCGCGCCCTTTTAATATGCCAAAGAATAGTATGTATTATAGATTCACCTGCTTATCAGGTTCTTAGTGAGATCATGTCGATGTGCTTTAAGATGCCTACATCCTCAAGGAGTCTTATCATCCTGTAAACCGTGGCGGCTCCGATGGTCCTGTCCTTTGCCGCAACCTTGCCGTAGATCTCCTTGCAGGAGGCTCCGTTGCTGTCAAGAATGATGTCCACTATCAGTTTTCTCTGTTTGGTTATCCTGAATCCCTTGTCTTTCAAGAGAGAAATTACAAATTCGTTACTCATGTCGGCCTTTCCTCTGGGAAGCTGCACTTTAGTGCTATGTTGATCTTCCCTGTCCCTATACTATAGAGTTAGCTATCGCTAACGAGATTATAACGCAATATTTTATCGTTAGCAATAGGTAACTTATTGGCTTTGGATAAAAGCTCTTTGAGGACCGCCGGGCAGATTAGCACAAAAAGAGTCTTCAATATAGGATAAGAATTAATCTATGTGATATTGCGATAAATATGTGGCAATTTAACGTGTTGCAGGGGCTGTACTTTAAGAGAAGTGTTTTCTTCTGCCCAGGCTCTTTCAGCCTCCGAGAAGGTGTGGCTTGAGACACTTGAGGAGTAGTATTTGCTGCGAAGAGTACCGATGTAATTGGGCTCCTCCATGGCAAGAAGGGACTGGGCTTCTTCAAGCTCCGCAAGGAGGTCGGTGCGTTTTTTGCTGACACAAAGATAGTAATCGGAGGTTCCGAAGGTGCAGACAACCTCTGCTCTGACACGGGAAAAGAGCTGCAAACAGAGCCAGGATGATGGCGCAAATCGCTGCTTTTTTTGCGGTTTTTCTCATAGGCGATTAATCCACTTTAGCTTTCCCGGCGGCCCAAAGTGGGATAAGCGTCAGCAGAACAAGGACCACTCCTGCCAGGAAAAGTGCATTGGTTGGGAGGTACTCGGTAAAACCGTATTCGTCGGTGAATTCACCGCTTCTTTTGATAATTGGGTTGGAAATAAGAGGAGCCACAACCATGGGAATCAGAACATAGAAGATGATGCGGATTCCCTCAAACTGTCCTCTGGCATCCTCGGGATAAAGGCGCTTGGACCACACAGTGACAGTCTGGAGAAACAGCATATAGCCGATTCCCACAAAAAGAACTCCCAAAAGTAAATGCGGATTCCATATGGATCCCGGATTTACGTTGGTCGGTGATACGAAAAGGCCGATGACAAGAAGGCCGAGGGCATTGATGATCACAGCGCCAAGAACGATCAGCGAGGATTTGCCCTGCTGAATCAGCTTAATGGCGGGGATGGTGGTGAACATGGCCACAAGAAGCCCCACTCCCTCGATAAGGCCCATGGTATCTGCAGTAAAGCCCAGGTAGTAGATCATGAAATTTCCAAGATGGGAGAAATATACGTTGAAGGAAATGAAGTACACCGCCAGCATCAGGTTTACAAACACCAGCTCACGGTGCTTCAGATACTCTTTTACATTGAAGATAGAAAAGAACTGGCTTGAAAAGCTCCCCTTTACCGCGGGGCGAAGGCCATCGGCGTCCTTCATCCATATAAGGGATACGATTCCAAGGAGGATGACACTGCCTCCAATTACCACGAAAAGCCGCATGTAGTTGTCATCCGCTCCCACAAGAAGGCCTCCAAGTACAGTCCCGACTATGGTTCCGATAACGGGCTGGACTGCAAGAGCAGCTCCAAGAGCTCCGGAATTTGCGGGATTCATATGGTCGTTTATCCAGGCGTTAAAGCCTATGTCATTTCCCATGGAACCAAAGAAGCTCATTACGGCGTCAGCGGCAACAACTGCGAAGGCAATACCTATGATTGAGGCGGTTTTGCTGTCATTTCGAAGAAACTGTGTGGCTCCGAAAAGGATGGTGAAGATGCCCCACAGAATATAGCCAAAAGATATGAGACTCTTTCTGTTGCCCTTTCTGTCAGAGATGCAGCCGAAAAGGAAAGTGGAGACAGTGGTGGCCAGGGCGGAGATAGCCAGCATCCAGGAAATTATCGTGGGATCCTTGGCAATCTTTGCATAAACAAAGGTGTTGAACCACTGATTCTCCATGTTCCAACACAATTGTCCTGCCAGTCCCAAAAGCCATATCATAAGCCAGAATGAAATTCTGTTTTTCTTAGAGTCTGTCTGCATCAAGGTGCCTCCTGTCTATACTATTAATCATACTACAAACAGTTAATTAAATGCTGTTTTTTTGTATGGTTAGTTATTTTTTTATTAGCTTCATCCGGATTAATTAGTCGCATGTTGGAGGATTGCCCGGGATTATCATTGTTGTATAATGGTTAATGGAAAAAAGTTTTTGATATAGGAGCGTGAGGAATGAAAAAAAGGATTATTAAGAAGCTGCTTGCCTTTTCCATTGCGGGGGCAATGACGGTGACAGCGGCAGGATGCGGCAATACTGCGCCTGCGGAGCCGGCAGCAGAGGAGCCGTCAGCAGAGGAGACTGCTGCAGACGAGGCTGCTGCGGAAGAGACAGCTGAGGAAACCGTGGAAGAACCGGCTCAGGAAGAGCCTGCAGAGGATCTTGTTACCGGAGAGAACATGCTCAGCAACGGAGATTTTTCAGCAGGTGTTGACCCCTGGCTTTCTTTCTGTCAGGACGGTGAGTGCTCACTTCTTTTGACTAAGGAGGGAGAACTTGATGTAAGCATCAACAGTGTCGGAACTGTAGCCCACGGCGTGCAGATCTACCACGACGGATTTTCGCTGGATGAGGGATGCGTCTACAAGATAAGCTTTGATGCATACAGCAATATCGAGAGAACCGGAGAGATGCGCTTTCAGTTAAACGGCGGTGATTATCACGCCTACTACCAGGAAATCGTGGAATTCGGAACAGAAATGCAGCATTATGATTACACCTTCACCATGAAGGAGACCAGTGATCCTGCTCCCAGGTTCTGCTTCAACATAGGAATGGTTGACAGCTTTACCGAGGATCCGGGACCACACCATGTTTATTTTGACAACTTTGAACTGACCCTTGAGGATGCATCAGGCAAGGTTGCAGGAAGCGGAGAGATTGATATGCCGGATATCGCAATTAACCAGATCGGATATCTCCCTGATGCCTACAAGAGCGCAACTCTCACAGGAGATGCCCTTAATCAGACCGCAAAGCTTGTGAATGAGGACACCAAAGAGACTGTGCTTGAGGCGCAGATTGATGGCGGAGTAGATGATCCCGATGCCGGAGAAAAAGATTCTTTGTTTGATTTTACGTCTGTGAAGGATGAGGGAACTTATCACATAGAAGCGGGGGATGTTGTATCAGCCTCCTTCAGGATTGCTAAGGATGTATACGATGACGTATTCAAGGCATCCATAAAGATGCTGTACTACCAGCGCTGCGGCACTGAGCTTACAGCTGATCTTGCCGGAGAGTTTGCTCATCCCGTCTGCCACAATGATAAGGCGGTTCTGTATGAGGACAGCTCGGTAAGCCTTGATGTTTCAGGCGGCTGGCATGATGCCGGCGACTACGGAAGATATTCTGTAGCCGGAGCTAAGGCAGCAGCAGACCTTCTTCTTGCCTATGAGAATTATCCCGGTGTATTCGGCGATGACGTGGGGATCCCCGAGAGCGGCAACGGAATCCCTGATGTTCTTGATGAAGCCAAGTATGAGCTTGACTGGCTCTTTAAGATGCAAAGAGATGACGGCGGCGTTTACCACAAGGTTACCTGCAGAAACTTCCCCGGAGAGATCATGCCCGAGGAGGAGACAGACCAGCTTGTGATCATGCCTGTTTCCACAACTGCAACCGGAGACTTTGCGGGTGTAATGGCCATCGCAGCAAGAGTATTTGAGAAGACCGACAAGGCTTATGCAGACAAGTGCCTTGAGGCTGCAAAGAAGGCAGCTGAATATCTTGATGTAACTCCAAGAGATTCCAAGGGTTACAAGAATCCCAGCACCGTTTCCACCGGTGAATATGAGGATGTAGTTGATATCGACGAGAGATTCTGGGCGTACGCAGAACTCTTTAAGACAACAGGCGATGCAGCTTATGAGAAGTCCATGTCAGGAGAACTTGCTCTTAACGGATATTCCCTGGGATGGCAGGGCGTTGCAGGTTACGCAGGATATGCATATCTGACAGCCAAGCCCACTGACAAGGATACCCTTGCCAAGGTTAAGGAAGAAGCTCAGAAGATGGGCAAGAGCATAGTTGATAACTCAGCAACCTATCCCTACGGCTCATCCATCATCGGTGACTATCCTTGGGGAAGTAACCTTACCATCGCCAACAACGGTCAGTACCTGTTCATGATGAAGGGACTTATCGATTCCGATGACAGGGTTGCAGCAGACAAGCAGCTTAACTATCTGTTCGGCAATAACGCAACAGGTTACTGCTTCGTAACAGGTTACGGCAGCATCTATCCCGAGAACCCTCACCACAGGCCTTCACAGGCTATGGGAGTAACGGTACCCGGAATGGTTGTGGGCGGCCCCAACAACGGCCTCAACGACCCTTATGTGCAGAACGTGCTCAAGGGCAAGCCCAGCGCCAAGTGCTACGCCGACAACTCACAGAGCTACTCTACAAACGAGATCACCATTTACTGGAACTCACCGCTGATCTATCTGCTGGCAGCAGAGATTAATGGGTAAAGTTTTATAATATGCAAGCCCCGGCGCGCCTCCCTGCGGAGGCCGCCGGGGCTTTTTTAATATTCCTTTTTACATTTGTGTTGATAATAATTATGGCCGGTATAGGATGATTCTCAGATTGTGTAGTCGGATATATGCTGAGGACTTACAAGATAGCGTAATTGAATATATGCGGCGAACTTACAAGATTTCGATGATTTCGGCAAGGCATTTCCGACGCATTTGTCTGTTATGGAGCTTTGCGTCGGAGAGGGCTCTCATGGCAAGTACCGGGGGTTCTTTTTCCGTAAGTTTGGAAAAAGCAAGATCCATGTAACCTGAACAATTCACATGCCCCTCGCCCCACAGCGCCCAATCACCTCCAACGCAAGAAAAAACAATTCACATTTGTACAATAGAAATACTTTTGTAAATAGGGCGTTTCAAATAACTGCAATGGAGCATTCATATTTGCTATAATTTATAGTATATCGTGCAAATTCTATCATTAGCATAAGATGTACCGGCGGAGGTAGATGCCTTATGATCACCATCTCATTGGATGAATACGGAGATTTTGAATACGACGACAACAAGCCGCTGTTCATAGGAGGCCTGATCTATGACGACGGGGAAAATTCAAGCCACAAACAGCCCTCTAGCAGGACTGAGGAAATGGCGGAGAGGAAAAGAATCGCCGCCTATTATAAAAGAGTTATCGAAGACGCTAAGGCAGGTGTTAACGCTCCGCCCCCACAGGGAACACCTGCTCAATCATCATCAGCGGCCTCTGATTTCACCTATCCACAAGCCCTACATTCCGACGGAGACTCAAAGAGGGACCATGACGTGGTGCGCCCTGTAAAGACCAGGGTTGCCGAGACTCTTCCTGAATTTATCGCAAAAGGAACCTATGGCGGCAAGCCGCTTACAGACAATAATTCAAGGCCGCTCCCACAGCGCAAGGGCAGGTACCATTTATTTGTGATGCTCAAAAGCGATGCGGGGAAGGAACGTCTATTGTCGGAGCACGCCAACATGCTCGCCAATGATGACTGGGGAGCCAACAGGTATTTCCACATGGCAAGCTCTGTGGTGAACCGCCTCATTTTCCATAATCCTCTGTACCCGGCCGGCCATGCCGGAGCCATAAATATCGATATTGCCACCAGGTCTACGGGAAGCGTGGATCAGCTTCCGGCTGATCTTGTGGATGAGTTCAAACAGCAGGCTTACCGCGAGAGTACCGCAGGAGTTAACCACAAATACTACAGTCTCATGAATGCTGAGATTTACAGGACTCTGATTGCCCAGGAGATGGTAAACAGCGGTAACACCTCTGTGAATATCGACAATTTCTTTGTCAAATCCATCCAGTATGTTCCGGGCAAGCAGATGATGGAGTTTTTGTATCTTTCCGACAGCCTTTGTTCCGCGCTGGGATTCCAGCTTCCGGGAAACAGCGCTGACGATTGGCTAAAAGAGATCATCCACCGCACAGACACCATAAATCCGGACAATGAAAATCTGATATTCGGCTACGATGAGATAGACAACGCTTTTTCAAAGTCCTGGAACTGCTTTGAGAACAGGAATTATTTTGAAGCCCTGTCCATTGCCTTTGATACCAGAGAGATTCCCGGAGCCTTTGCCCAGCACTACAGAAAGGTCTGGTTCCCTTATCTTGAGAAAAGAATCAGAGAAAAAATCAATCCGGTTCTTTTCACTGCAAATGTCAATGATCTGTCGGAGCTTATCTACACCAACAATCTGGACCAGGAGAAGCTTCTGTATCTCATGCAGCAGATAGAGTCGATGGTGGATAATGTGTCCGGGAAGTACCGCAGCAAGGACATGCTTTCTTCAACCCTTTACAAGCTTTACGACACCGGTATGTCCGCCTTCGGATACATCGGGAAAACCGACAAAGCGCTGGAATACTACGAGAAGTGCAGGGAGTACGCCTATTATGTGAGCCTTGACGACTTCCTTCTTACCAATAACAAGCTGATAGTCTGCCTTATGGACAACTTCGAATGGGATAGAGCTCTTGAGCTGGCTCTTGGCAATGTCGAAAACCAGCAGCTGGTCACCGAGCTTAAGCGCGATGTCCTTGGAGCACCGGAAGACGCGATGTTCCTCAGCGAAGCCAAGGCACTAAGCCAGTTGGCACAGGTATATGCTCAGAAAAGAGATCCCAAGGCCTCCGAGTTTTTCAGAAAGGCTATGAGTAAGATGATCCCCGGCAGCTCAAATTACAAGATCACCCAGTCCTACCTTCTTCACTATCTGGCAGACACAGATCAGAAGGAGTCCTTCGACGAGGAGGCGCTGGATTATTTTGACGGGCAGAGAACCTACAACAAACGCCTTTCATACATCCTTGATTTTGACGAGAAATCCGACTCCAACTTCTCCACAGAGTATGCCTTGTACGTTCTGATACGAGGCCTTTACTGCTTCCACCGGGATGAGATTGATGATAACCTCTGGAAAAAACTCTGTGGCCTTACCGAGAAGCTTACCAGGAAATCCGGAAGAAAGCCCAGCGGACATCCCTGGGAGATTACCTATACCTATCTGGTAATGCTTGCAAACGAAAGAAATGATAAGGAAGCCGAAGTCAAATTTGTAATGCTAAGACAGCAGTGTATTTCAAACAAAGGAAATACCCTTAGGGCAATAGACGGATTCGGACAGGCACTGATGGCAGATCATCGAAAGGATAAGGCCGGCAGAGATATGGAAACATATCTTCTTGCGGGATTCCTTGAGGCAAATTATGACTCTTTTAGCGGAATTAAATTCTCAAAAGACGGCGACATAAGATTTAAGCAGCTTCAGCAATACTTTACATTCATGTACAGATAATGCATATACAAAGGGGGGAAACGTATGGGGACAAGTATTGATAAGAGGACCAAGTGGAGCTACTGCGTGGGAGCGACGGGGCGAGATGCGTCCTACGTTCTGGTGAGCATGTTTGTGCTGACCTACATTCAGTACACCATGAAACTGACGGTGGCGCAGTTTTCTGTTATCACTGTGGCCATGGTCATCTGCATGATCTGGGATGCGGTGAACGACCTGATGATGAGCACCATCATTGAGAACTGCCATTTTAAAAGCGGCAAGTTCCGGCCTTTTATTCTGGGAGGAGCCCTGATAAACTCGGTGGTTCTGGTGGCGATGTTCACCATAAGGCCGACAGGCTGGGGGTTTGTATTTTTCTTTTCCCTGATCTATCTGTTGTGGGGCATGACCTACACCGTGAATGATATCGCCTACTGGGGCATGCTTCCAAGCCTTACCAGTGACCCTAAGGAGAGGGATTCGCTGGTTACTCTCATGGGCGTGTTTGTGTGCATCGGACAGTTCCTGACTGCGGGCATTGTGCCCATTGTCATTGCGGGAAATGCAGTCATCGCCTTCAGGACCATAGCTCTTGTGATCGCCCTTGGACTCATCGCCTTTCAGACACTGACATTCTGGGGTGTTACGGAGAATCCAAGGCAGGACAACAAGGACAAGGTGAACCTTAAGAGCATGGCCAGAATCCTTTTCAGAAACGACCAGCTCATTATCGTAGGCATCGCCTATATCCTTTTCTGCGTGGGGCAGCAGCTTCTTCTGCTTCTTGGGGTAAACTTCTTTTACTTTGAATTCGGCTATTCCGCCGCAGGAAGCCTCATCACCATATTTACTGTGATGTACGGCCTTGGCACTCTGGCTGCGCAGTTCGTGTATCCCCAGCTCTCATCCAGGATCAGCAGGAAAAGAATCATCACTGTCTGTATCTGTGCTCTCATAGCGGGATATCTGCTTTTTTTGTCCTTTGGATATCTGATTCCGATGAATGTTATCTTACTGAACGCTACGGGACTTCTCATTTTCTTTTTCCAGGGGCTGTTCAGCCTGGCTTTCATCGTAATGGTGAACAATACCATAGAGTACGATGAATACAGGTTTGGGGAGCGTCACGACAGTATAATCTCCGCCATAAGGTCTTTTGCCACAAAGCTCTCGGGAGCTCTGAATCAGGGTGCGGCGTCCCTTATCCTCATCGTGAGCGGGATTTATGTGGTGAGCCAGAATATCAGCGCATTGGAGGTTGAAGTGGGAAATGGCACTATGGACAGTTCCACTGCCCTTAACCTGGCGGACGGGTACATAGCAGGGGTTCTTCCTTCCCAGACCCTGACCCTGAGGCTTGGAATGGTGTTTGTGCCGCTGGTGGTGATGATTGCTTCGTACCTTATCGTAAGCCGTGGCTATAAGATCGATGAAAAAGAGTATGACAGGCTTGTTGCAGAGATTGAGAGGCGCAAGTAAGCCTTTCGGAAAAAAGATATTTCTTTTGCCCGAAGGAAAAATGATTCGTATAAACATACAGAACATAAATTTTCGGACAGGAGGAATCGCCATGAGAAACAGTAAGTTTAAAACCTGGTTGAAAAAGGTAAGACATATCATTCACAGAACCAGAAACGGCGGCGATGACAATCTTATTCTTCAGGTTTAGAAAAGGTCATAAAGGTCACCTTTCTAATATAAAAAGAAAGCGTAAGTGGGTAAAACCGCTTACGCTTTCTTGATGTCTGAAAGCAGAATCGAGTAAGAACAGCCTGCTCGATTGCCGGGACTTAAATTTGATGAATTGCTATCAAAGGAGCTTCTTCATCTCGTCATATACGAACTGAACCTTAGGTCCTACGATAACCTGAACGGCTGTCTTGGAAGGACGGATAACACCGGGAACGCCGGCTTTCTTGATGGCTTTCTCATCAACCTTGGTATAGTCATTGATCTCGCAGCGAACTCTGGTTGCGCAGTAGTCGAACTCTTTGATGTTTTCCTTGCCGCCGAGGCCTGCGATAACTGCCTGTGCGATAGCTGTGAAGTTATCGTTGGCAAGATCAAGGCTTACCTCATCCTCTTCATCATCTTCACGACCGGGTGTCTTGAGGTCGAACTTGGTGATAACGAAACGGAATACGAAGTAGTAGATAACTGCGAATACAAGGCCGATAGGGATAAGAAGCAGAGGATTAACTGCCATGGGAGCCTTGAAACTCAGGATATAGTCTACAAGTCCAGCTGAGAAGTTGAAGCCAAGTCTCAGAGGAAGAAGTGTACAGATAACTGCTGAAACACCTGTCAGAAGTGCATGTACAAGGTAGAGGCCGGGGGCCATGAACATGAATGCGAACTCCAGGGGCTCTGTGATACCTGTGAAGAAGGATGCAAGTGAACCTGCCAGAAGCAGTGAAGCAGCGGCTTTCTTCTTGGAATCCTTAGCTGTGTGATACATAGCAAGTGCGCCTGCAGGAAGACCGAACATCATGATAGGGAAGAATCCTGTCATGTACTGGCCTGTAACACCCTTAACTGCGCCTTCTGCACCTGACCAGAAGAGACCAAGGTCGTTGATGTTTGCTGTGTCAAACCAGAATACGGCGTTGAGAGCGTGGTGCAGTCCCAGAGGGATAAGTGCACGGTTGAGCATAGCATAGATACCTGATCCAACTGCGCCAAGTCCAAGGATGGCTGTACCGAATGCAACAAGAGCAGCAAAGATAAGGGGCCATACAAAGTAGAGAACTACAGATACAAGAACTGAGCATACAGCTGTGATGATGGCAACGCATCTCTTACCACTGAAGAATGCCAGCCAGTCAGGAAGTTTGGTGTCTTTGAATCTGTTATAGCAGGTAGATCCGATAACACCGGCAAGGATACCAATGAACGCATTGCTGATCTTGCCAAAGGCTGCGGGAACTTCTGAAACGTCAACACCCCTGTACATGGCAACTGCACCCGAACTTAAGAGGGTGGTGATCATAAGGAATGAAACAAGACCTGCAAGAGCACTTGTTCCATCGTGATCCTTTGCTGTTCCTACAGCAACACCGATTGCAAACAGGATCGGGATCTGGTCAATGATCGCAGAAGCAGCCTTGATAAGGAATGCCGCGATAACACTGTTAGCGCCCCAACCTGTCGGATCGATCCAGTAACCGATACCGTACAGTACACCTGCAGCGGGAAGAACGGCTACCGGAAGCATTAAAGCTTTTCCGATCTTTTGTAAATACTTCATCATACTACTTTCCTCCTTGAGTATATGATTATTTTTTTAAAAGGATGACCGGATCTCCGGCGGCGATTGCTCCATCCTTTTTTTCTATATTGGAAAACTTGGTGGGATTGGACACGATGACCGGTGTGATGGTCTCATAGCCGGCCTCCTTGATCTTCTCAAGATCCGCCTCCACGATAAGGTCGCCCTTCTTTACAGACTGACCCTGGGTTGCGTGAATTGTGAAATGCTCACCCTTGAGTTTAACGGTGTCGATACCGATGTGAACAAGAACTTCAGCCCCGTCATCGCTGAGCATGCAGAAGGCATGTCCTGTAGGGAAAAGAGCTACCAGCTGACCGTCACAGGGCGCATAAAATTTACCCTCTGAGGGCTCTATGGCAATTCCTTTTCCAACCATTTCCTGAGCGAATGTGGGATCACTGACTTTAGTTATAGATACTGCCTGACCTTTTACAGGCGCACAGATTTCAATAGACTTCCCTTTAAAAAGACTATCAAAAATTCCCATATGAATTCTCCCCCCCTACAAAAAAATCGTTTCCTAAATTATAACTCTAAAATATGATTAATTCATTAAATATCGTCGGATTTTATTTGCATATTTTGGCGTGAGTTTCCAATAACAGTCATTTACCCAACAAATAATCGGGAAATCGAAATTTCTTTTGCCATAAAAATATTCCATTCGTATAAAAGTACATATGAATCTTATGGAGGTATTTATTATGGTCGATATTATTGAAATCTTTGATGATACAAGAAAAAAATATGTTGAGATGTTCCTTGGAAAAACCTCTGGGATGAACGAAGAGGATTACAAGAGAATCGAGGCAGAGCTTATAAGATTTGCCGACGAACTGTCAATTGCAAATTAAAGAGGAATGAGGAATTAAAAAGGACGCAGCCTTGAAGCGGGTTGCGTCCTTGTTTATGTGCAATTGTGGCAAAGATTACTTGAAGAGCTTTCTGCCAACGAAGATGCAGATGCAAGCGCCTACAACAGCAACGATAAGGCTTGCGATCATGTTTGTGGCAGCAAAACCGAAAAGACCAAATACAAGTCTTCCTACAAATCCGCCTCCTACGCCAAGAAGTATGTTCTTGAGCATTCCGGACTTCTCTCCCATGAGGTAGCTGGCTGCAAAACCTGCGATAGCGCCAAGAATAAGTGAAAAAATAAAGCTTAACATTTTTTGTCCTCCATTCAGATACTTTTATTACATACGTCAAGAATTATACCATAAATGGATAATGTTATGTGTTATACTTTTTTATGACACTTTTGATTTTGACGGAATTTTGTTGGAGGAGTGAAGGTATGAAAAAGATACGCGCGGTGGTTCTGGCCCTGGTGTGCATGCTGAGCCTTTCCGGATGCGTGAGATTTAATGCATCGATCGACGTTAAGAAGAATGGCAAGGTTGACGTTTCCATGATCTACGCTACCATGTCCCTGGAGGACTACGGATTTGGCGGTGATATGTTTGATGACGAGACGGTGGAGAAATTTGAGGAAGATGGCTGGACTGTGGAGCCCTATTCCGAGGGAAATTTTGTCGGCTATAAGCTCATAAGGAAGGACGTGGAGTTAAAAGAGCTGGCGGAGTCCCTCAAGGATAACGACTCCGATATGGTGAACATGAATTCCTTTAAGGTCACCAAAGACGGCCTTAAATATGTTATTGACTGGGATCTGGAAGGGATAGGAGAGCTTTCGGAGCTGCAGGCATACAAGAGCTATTTTGACATGAGCGGTGGGTATCTTACTGTTGATATCAACCTTCCTGTTAAGCCCAGTAACCAGAATGCAACAAAAATGTCCGATGACGGAAAGTCCCTGGAGTGGGACCTGTTATCACCGGATATGGATGGCATTTATCTTGAGTTTACTCTTTTCAGTTTCAAGTGGATATTCATTCTGTGCGGCATCGGCTTCGCCCTGGCAGTCATCGTTGTAATTGCGATCCTTGTGATTGATGGAAACAACAGGAGAAAGCACAGAAGAGATCGTCAGAATAATTATCCTACATATACTTAAATCCAAGCATTGTTACATCGTCGAACTGCTCGGCTTCCCCAACGAAGTCGCGCAGATCCTGCCTTACAGCGGGAAGCATTGAATGAAGATCCTCATCTGCATGGGCGTTGAGGGCTGAGAGCATACGATCTGTGCCGTACTGCTCAATGGCTGTATTGATGGCCTCAGGGATTCCGTCGGTGTATACAAACAGTGAATCCCCCTTACTTAATTGGAGGTCATATTCCTTGAACTTTATGTCCTCCATAATGGCAACAGCGGGGCTGTGCTTGTCTTTGAAAAGTTCATACTGACCGTTTGCACGCCGGATCACGGGATACTCGTGGCCGGCGTTTGCGCATTTCATGGCGCCTGTTTCCAGGTCGATGATGCCAAGCCATACAGTTACAAACATGTCGGCACCGTTGGCCTCGCAGAGCTCATTGTTGGCTCTTGAGAGAACTTCTCCGGGCTGTCCGCCGCCTTCAGCCAGGGTTCGGATGGCGGTTTTTGACTGCATCATGAACAGGGAAGCGGGGATTCCTTTTCCTGAAACGTCTGCGATGACCATGGCAAGTTTACTGGGGGCTACAAAGAAGAAATCGTAGAAGTCGCCGCCCACCTCTTTTGCGGGATCCATGGTGGCAAAGATTTCAAAGTCGTCGCGGGCAAATTTGAAGTTCTTGGGAAGAGCTGAGTCCTGGATGGTTCTTGCGAACTCCAGCTCCTGTGCAATTCTCTTTTCCGCAGCATCGATATAGCCCTTGAGCACATCCACCGTCTGATTGATATCGTTTGAAAGTGAGGCAAATTCCGAGGAATTGTACACTGATACGGTCTCATCAAGATTGCCGTTGGTGATCTTGTTCAGCGACTCGTTGACCATCTCCAGGTTATTGACAACAATTCCCTGAACCAAAATTGAGATCAGGACGTATATAACTGCGAACATCATGATGTCTGCAAATATGGTCTCATATGCTCCGGCATCCCGGGACTCATAAACTTCAGACATCGGAAGCTGGACCAGAAGTATCTCCATATCGTCAAGCTTTTCCGCGTAGCACATGGACTGCTCGGTGGAAATGAAATCAGCAACGAAATAGTCGGTTCCCAGCTGGGAATTCAGGAAATCCACCTGCTCTTTTGTCAGCATTTCTCCCTGATGAGTTCCGGCTACGATGTCTCCGGATTCCTGGATCACGTTAAAAGAGCCGCCATCTCCGATATGGAAATTCAAAGCTCCTATGTCATCGTTTTCTGCCCGCAGGCTCTCGTAGGTATCGCGAATGTCATGGCAGGAGGTGACAAGATCTATCCTTGCGGACTGAACCGCAGACTGGGTCTGTACTCCAAAGGAGAAAAGAAATGTCATCAAAACTACAGCTGCGGTAACGATAAACAGCCAGTAGGAGAACTTCTGGGAAACCTTTATCTCCTCGTCGGACACTTTTCTGAAAGGATTACTCCATTCTCCGGCATATATCCTGATGACGATGGAGGACAGCGCAAGTCCCAGACCGCAGAAGATGATCATGGGAACCGAGCAGATACGGACAACGTAGAAGGCCATGCTCATGTCCGCCCTGTGGGTGATGAACACAACGTACATATGGAAGACCTCCATGACCGCGCCCATGAAGAAGGCGTAGGTTGCGGAGGGCTTTTTGCTCTTAAAGATATACAGGTTCATTAGGGCTGCCACAAAGCCCGAGAGGCATGTGGAAAGGCTGCAGGCAACCCTGGTGTAGGAACCGATTCCGAAGTAAGTGCCCGCAATAAATCGCTCGATACCGCCGATAAGACCTGCGATGATTCCCGAAACCGGGTCAAAAAACAGTCCGGCAGACAGCGGAGCCAGGTCCCTGACGTTCAGTATCATGTGCTCATACTGAACACCGTAGTGAGTGGACAGTATGGAGCAACCACCGTATATCAGGCCTATTATCACCTTGGCCAGGGTGGAAATGCTGCGGTCCTTGAAGTATTTCCACAGTATCAGTGTCAGAAGTATGTGGGCCGTAGTTATGGCCGACATCTGGATTATCATTAAAAGCATGATTTTTCGCTCCTGTATATTTAATCTTGCATATTATTCCATATTATATTTTACCATTTTTACGGTAATGTGGGGAGCCAACGGGACGGTTCTATTGACTTGCTGTGGGAAGTCATTGGGAAGTCATTGGGAAGGTTCTTGCTGACTCTTTTTGCGTAAGAAAGCTTTTTCCCATTGGTCCGTGCTATAATTAGAAAAATACATTCGGAGGAGCACAGCTATGAATACAGTCAGAATGGCACAGGAAAAAGATATACCGGCGATCCTTGAACTTCTTGTTCAGGTGGACATGGTGCACCACAACGGACGTCCGGACATTTTCAACGGCCCCGCCACCAAGTACAGCGGTGAGGAACTAAGGACCATGGTGGGAAAAGAGACAGATCCCATCTTTGTATGTGTTGATGAAGAGGACAAGGTGCTGGGCCACGCCTTCTGCGAGACCAAGCAGATTTTAGGGCACCACGTTCTGACTGATATCAAGACTCTTTATATAGACGATATCTGTGTTGATGAAAAGGCCAGAGGTCAGCATGTGGGAACTTCGCTGTATGACCATGTGATCAGTTTTGCCAAAGAACATGATTATTACAACGTTACCCTCAACGTCTGGAGCTGCAATCCCACAGCCATGAAGTTTTACGAAGCGATGGGCATGAAGCCCCAGAAAGTGGGCATGGAAGTGGTGCTGTAAAGCCCCCTTAATTTTAGGCTTATTTAATAAATTAGCAGGTCATTTCTGCCGATATAAATAGATATGGCAAATTTTGTATATCGGGAGAAATGCATGAAGCGTAAATTTTTATCTGTAACTATATCAAAGAGGATTTTGGCGCAGGCTCTGGCAGCCCTGATGGCTGTCACCGCAGTGCCGGTTAATGCTGTTGCCGCAGAGGATGCGGCTGCTCTATCTGTGAGCGGGCAGGAAGATTTTGCCGGGGAAACAGGCGGCGAACTTGGTGGCAACAACGGTTTTGATAACGACGGAAGTTCAGGCGGCGAGCTTGGTGGCAACGCCGGTTCTGAAAATGACGGAAGCTCAGGTGCTGA
This sequence comes from Butyrivibrio sp., assembly GCA_024697425.1. GTDB lineage: Bacteria > Bacillota > Clostridia > Lachnospirales > Lachnospiraceae > Butyrivibrio. The sequence goes on from JAILFT010000104.1 coordinate 17,854, forward strand.
TGGCGGCGCGGGAAACGGTGACGATACATCGATTACCGGAGACGGCGCTGATTATGGTGCTGACGCCGGTGAAGACAGCGATGGTTCTTTGGGCGCAGGCGCGGATGATGAGCTTGGCGGCGCCGGCTTAGTGGGCGTGGAATCAGAAGGCAGCCTTGCTCTTGACGCGGAAGACCTTGAAGATACAGAATTTACCCTGCTTGCGGGAGAAGGCTCTTTTGACAGGGAAGAGCTTCTTGCGCTGCTTGAAGACGCTTCGGAAATCGAGGATGCAGATCTTACAGTAGAGGGCCTTAAGCCTGTAGCTGATCTCTCCTCGGAAAAAATAGAAGAATTAACAATCTACGTCGCCAAGGGGCAGACCTTTGAGGACGCTGTAGTCTTCGTGGACGCCGACAGCGACGGGATCATCGATAATGCACTCGCATTGGACAAACTCCCCAAACCCGTAAGGGATGACTACGATTTTGTGTGCTGGTACCTGGAAAAG
>JAILFT010000160.1 GCA_024697425.1 Butyrivibrio sp.
AAAGCCTGGGACATCGTATTTGTGATCTTCTGTTTCATAGTGAGCCTGATGTGCATCATACCGATGCTGAACCTGCTGGCAAAATCCCTTAGCGGAACGGATTTCCTGGTAAGAAACGAAGTATATCTTCTGCCCAAGGGACTTAACTTCAAGGCATACTCAACGGTACTTAAGGATCCCAAGTATATAAGAGCATTCGTATGGACGGTATTCCTTACCATCGTTTGCACCATTGCTTCTCTTACAATGACAACCCTTTGTGCGTATCCTCTTATCTTTGAGCACCTCAAGGGAAGAAAAGCAATCAACGTATTTATAACCATAACAATGTTTTTCAATGCGGGAACCATTCCCAACTACCTGCTGATGCAGAAGCTCCACCTGTTAAGTAACCCTCTGGTTCTGATCATTCCCGGAGTCATGAGCGTTTACAACATGATCATCATGAGGAGTTTTTTCTATGGCATACCGGACAGCCTTAGGGAATCCGCGGAGATTGACGGAGCGAGCCTTTTCAGGATACTGATAAACATCTACCTGCCCCTGTCAAAGCCTGTAATGGCTACACTGGCTCTTTTCTATGCGGTAGGAAGATGGAACGGTTACTCAGATGCACTGATGTACATGAGAAATGACAAGTACTACACACTGCAGCTTCTTCTGTACAACATCATCAACAACATAAACCAGGTAGAGGTAGCAACCCAGGAGGGCTTCTCAGCCCCGGGACTTTCGGCATCCTTAAAGGCAGCCATCGTAATGTTCTCCACGATCCCGATCCTGTGCATTTACCCGTTCCTGCAGAAGTACTTTATTCACGGCGTAACGCTTGGTGCGGTTAAAGAATGAGTACTTACCGAGGTACTTTCGAGGTTAGTACGAATTCTTGTTCCGGCGAGCCTGCTTGCAGGCGAGAGCGGAACTTCCTTGTTCTGCAAGAGCGGAACTTCCTTGTTGGCAGTTATTTAATCAATTCACATATAAATAAAAACGGAGGTAGAGTTATGAAGAAAAAGGTATTATCAATGTTTCTTGCATCTGCAATGGCCCTTTCAATAGTTGCCTGCGGATCATCAAACGGCGGAGCAGCTACTGAATCTCAGCCCGCTGCTACCGAGGCTGCACCTGCAGCTACAGAGACACAGGCAGAGGCACCTGCTGCTGAGCTTGAGACAGCATCAGAGCTTACAGACGGTAAGTTCGCTGACACAAGAAAGATCACAGTAGAGATCTACGACAGAGGAAATGACGGCGGTTCAGATCCCGAGAACAACATGTACACAGAGTACATCAAGAAGGGCATGCTCGAGGAGCACAACGTAGAAGTAACCTTCAAGAAGGTTCCCAGATGGACAGAGGTTGATGATATCAACAACCTTCTTGCAGCAGGAGAGGCTCCTGACATCTGTGTAACTTACAGCTATCCCACAGTTCTTACATACGCTCAGATGGGCGGTGTTATCGACCTGTCAGAGCTCATTGAGCAGTACAAGGCAGACACACCCAACCTTTGGTCATGGCTTGGCGAGCAGAACATGCTCTGGGACAAAGACCCCAAGACCGGAACAGTTTGGGCACTTGAAGGAAGACGTGCTGAGCAGCAGAGAATCGTTACTTTCGTTCGTCAGGACTGGCTTGATAAGCTTAACATGAAGGCTCCCACAACAACTCAGGAGTTTGAGGACATGCTTATTGCCTTCAGAGACAACGCAGATACTCTTCTTGGAAAAGACGCATCCAAGATGGTTCCTTTCTCAACAAGCTATGATGTAGGCTGGAGAGCTTCAAACATCATCACATCCTTCATGGACCCTAACATCACAGACAAGGAATACTACATCAACGGATTCGATGACAGAGCAGTTACACAGGCAGCTACAAAGGATGCTGTTAAGCTCCTTAACAAGTGGTACAACGAAGACCTTATGTGGAAGGATTTCGCTCTTTACGGAAGCGGAGACACTACTGAGGACGATATGATCAAGGCCGGCTATGTTGGAGCATTCCAGCACAACTGGGATTATGTATTCAGAAACGGTGAAGATGCCATCAACTCCAACCTTCAGAGAAACGTTGGCGAAGACGCTAAGTTCGTTCCTGTAGACTGCTTCCAGAATTCAGCAGGCAAGTATGCTAAGTGGCTCTATTCTTCAGCAGGCGACAGAAAGCTCTTCTTCCCTACAACAAACACTGAGCCTCTTGCATCACTTCTTTACCTTGACTTCATCTCAAAGCCTGAGACCATCAAGTATCTCCAGGCAGGTGATGAGGGCGTTACACACGAAGTTCTTGACAGCGGTGCTATCCAGATCATCGCAGCAGAAGGCGATGCAATCCAGAACTCCGGTAAGAACATCGACTACACAATCACATGTAACGGAACATACTTCGGCGACCAGGCTCTTGCAGATCTTTCAATCGCATACGGCTATGCAGGACAGGATCCTGAGCTTGTAAGCGCAGCAGACAAGATCTCAAAGGCTGACGGACTTGAGCCCAAGAACGTTAACGTTGGTGTTATCGAGGCTGAGGCAGGTGTAGGTGATACACTTTCAGCTAAGAGAGATCAGGTTTACGACCAGGCAGTAGTTGCATCAGAAGCTGATTTCGATTCTGTTTGGGAGGCAGGCATTGCAGATTACCTCTCAGCAGGCGGACAGGCAATCATCGACGAGCGTACAGCTAAGTGGGCTGAGTACTTCGGTGATTCCGATATGCTTCCTTAACTTACGGTTTTACTACTTTTACTCATAGATACCCTACAAAAAGGGGAGCTGCACTTTTGGTGCAGCTCTTCTTTTATTCTCTTAACTATATTTAAGAATAAAATGACAAGATGTGATAAGAAAAAACCACTCCTGAAGCATAAACTAGTATTTGTAAGAATAACCTTTTTTCAACATTACATAGACAAAGGGGTATGCAATGAACAGAGAAGAAGCAAGAAAGCGGGCAAAAGAGCTGGTGGCTAAGATGACTGTTGAGGAGAAGGCCTCACAGCTTCGCTATGATTCACCGGCCATAGACAGGCTGGGAGTTCCGGCCTATAACTGGTGGAACGAGGCTCTCCACGGAGTGGCAAGAGCGGGTTCAGCCACCATGTTCCCTCAGGCTATCGCCCTGGCGGCAGCCTTTGACACAGACCTTATGAAAGAGGTGGGAGAGGTCATCGCCACCGAGGGTCGTGCCAAGTACAACGAACAATCCAAGAGAGGTGACAGGGACATCTACAAGGGTCTCACCTTCTGGTCACCCAACGTTAATATTTTCCGTGATCCCAGATGGGGCAGAGGCCATGAGACCTACGGAGAGGATCCCTTCCTTACAGGTACCCTTGCGGTTCCTTTCATTGAGGGAATACAGGGAGATGGCGAGTACATGAAGGCAGCAGCCTGCGCCAAGCATTTTGCTGTTCACTCAGGCCCTGAGGGAGAGAGACACTTCTTTGATGCAAAGGCCTCTAAGAAGGACCTGGAGGAGACCTATCTTCCTGCCTTTGAGACCTGCGTAAAGGATGCGAAGGTTGAGGCGGTCATGGGAGCCTATAACAGGACCAACGGCGAGCCCTGCTGCGCCAACAAGCCTCTCATGGTTGACACCTTAAGAGGAAAATGGGGCTTTGAGGGACATTTTGTTTCCGACTGCTGGGCAATCCGCGATTTCCACGAGAACCACAAGGTTACCGCAACAGCTGAGGAATCCGTTAAGCTTGCCCTTGAGATGGGGTGCGATGTCAACTGCGGATGTACCTATCAGAAGATGATGAACGCCTACAGGGCAGGCCTTATCACCGAGGAGCAGATCACAGAGTCTGCGGTAAGACTCTTTACCACAAGATTCCTTCTGGGAATGTTTGATAAAACCGAGTACGACAATATTCCCTTCACAGTAGTTGAGTGCGATGAGCACCAGAAGACAGCCCACAAGGCAGCAGCGGAGAGTATCGTCCTTCTTAAGAACGACGGACTTCTTCCTCTTGATAGATCAAAGCTTAAGACTATCGGTGTAGTTGGTCCCAATGCCGATTCAAGGATAGCTCTTATGGGCAACTACCACGGAACCGCTTCAAGATTTGTGACTGTTCTTGAGGGTATTGAGGACAAGGTAGGCAGCGATGTGAGAGTTCTTTACTCCGAGGGCTGCGACCTCTGGAAGCCGAACCTCAGTAACCTCTCGGATCAGGATTATCCCGACAGACTTTCCGAGGTTCAGACTGTAGCCGATTACTCGGATGTAATGGTTGTGGTTGTGGGCCTTGATGAGAACCTCGAGGGAGAAGAGGGAGATGCAGGCAACCAGTTTGCATCGGGAGACAAGATCAACCTTGAACTTCCCATTCCCCAGAGACAGCTCCTTAACTCGGTTCTTGACTGCAACAAGCCTACAATAGTCATCAACATGTCCGGCAGTGCCATCAACCTTGGTGTTGCCCAGGAGAAGGCAGCAGCCGTTATCCAGGCCTGGTATCCCGGCGCAAGAGGTGGTCAGGACGTGGCAGACATACTGTTCGGTGATATTTCACCTTCAGGCAAGCTTCCCGTCACTTTCTATCATTCAGCCGAGGAGCTCCCCGACTTCAAGGATTACTCCATGAAGAACAGGACCTATAGATACTTTGAGGGAGAGCCCCTGTATCCCTTCGGATACGGACTTACCTACGGCAAGTGCTGTGTTAAGGACATGAGCGTTGAGCCTGTAAAGGACGATAAGGGCGAGTTTGCGGGAGCGGTTGTAAAAGTTACCGCTGTAAACGAAGGCTCTTTTGAGACTGACGATGTTGTTCAGGTTTATGTCAAGGACACCGGATACGAGCTTGCCATTCCGAATCCCTGCCTTTCCGGATTCAGGAGAGTACATCTCCTTCCGGGGAAAGAGACATCGGTGGAGATCAGACTGGACAGAAGGGCATTTACCTCCGTTGACGAAGAGGGTAACAGACAGCTCTTTTCCCATGATTTCAAGGTGTTTGCAGGCATGTCACAGCCCGATAAGAGGTCAGAGGAACTCACCGGTATCAAATGCATTGAGAAAGATGTACAGGTATAATTATAAATAAATACAAGTGTTGTAAAATTGAATAGAAAAACCGCTGTTTTTTCTGCAAATTTGTAATGTTGTATTTTAAGTTGTATTATTATATATTTTTTTTGACACGTAAATTATATGCGTGAGATGGGGGTATAGTATGAAATATCTTATAGGAATCGATGTTGGAACCTCAGCTACCAAGACAGTTCTTTTCGATGAGAACGGCGGCGTTGTTGCTGAGAGAGCTTACGAGTATCCCATGTACACTCCCCAGAACGGCTGGGCAGAGCAGGACGCTTACGACTGGAAGAAAGCCAGCCTTGAGACCGTTGCGGCAGTTGTAAAAGAGGCTGTCGAGGGCGGCAAGGTTGCAGATCCTGCAGACATCAAGGGAATCGGAATCTCAGGACAGATGCACGGTCTGGTAATGCTGGATGAGGCAGGAGAGGTCATCAGACCTTCAATTATCTGGTGCGATCAGAGGACCGGCGCAGAGGTTGAGGAGATGTTAAGGATCATGCCTCGTGAGAAATGGATCGAGATCACAGCCAATCCGCCTCTTACAGGATGGACCGCAGCCAAGATCCTCTGGGTACGTAACAACGAGCCCGAGAACTATGCTAAGTGCAAACACATTCTTTTGCCCAAGGATTACATCAGATATGTACTGACAGGTGAGTTCGCCACAGAGGTATCCGATGCATCCGGAATGCAGCTCATGGATGTTGCAAAGCGCGACTGGTCACAGGAAGTTCTTGATAAGCTGAATATCGACAGAAGTCTTCTTGGCAAAATGTATGAGTCCTGCGAGGTTACGGGAACTCTTTTACCTGAGGTGGCTAAGGAGCTTGGCCTTACAACGGATACGGTTGTTGTGGGAGGCGCAGGCGATAATGCTGCAGCTGCTGTTGGAACCGGTGTTGTAAGAGAGGGAACAGCCTTCACCACCATCGGAACCTCCGGAGTTGTATTTGCCCACACAGACAAGGTAAGCATTGACCCTAAGGGCCGTGTACATACCTGCTGCTGCGCGGTGCCGGGAGCATGGCACATCATGGGAGTTACACAGGCAGCGGGATTCTCACTGAAGTGGTTCAGGGATAACTTCTGCCAGAGTTATATAGAAGAAGCCAAGGAAAAGGGAGTTGATCCCTATGACCTTATAAATGCAGACATTGAGACAGTTCCCGTTGGAAGCGACAGACTTATCTATCTGCCGTACCTTAACGGCGAGAGAACACCTCACCTTGATGACAAGGCAAGAGGAGTATTCTTCGGACTGTCAGGCATTCACACCAGAAAGCATCTGCTTCGTGCGGTAATGGAGGGTGTTTCCTATTCCCTTTGCGACTGCAACGATATCCTGAATGAGATGGGCATCAAGGTTAAAGAGATGATGGCCTGCGGCGGCGGTGGTAAGAGCAAGATCTGGAGACAGATGCTCTCAGACCTGTACGGCTGCAAGGTTGCAACCATCAACCAGGAGCAGGGTCCTGCCCTTGGAGTAGCAATTCTGGCTGGCGTAGGAGCCGGCGTATATGCCAGCGTTCCTGAGGCAGCAGACAAGCTGATCACCAAGGCCAAAGAGACAGAGCCCGTGGCAGAGAATGCCGAAAAGTATGCAAAGTACCACGCACTTTACAAGAAGCTTTACACAGATCTTAAAGAGGACTACAAGGAACTTGCAAATCTGTGATAAGACAATAACATTTCACAAGTTAAGCGACCGGATGTCGCAGGAAAGGGGATTATTATGATCAACATGCCAGAGGTAAAAATCGGACTGGTTGCAGTGAGCAGAGACTGCTTCCCTGCATCACTTGCAGTAAACAGAAGAAAGGCTCTTATGGAAGCCTACAAGAAGAACTACAACGACAAGGACGTTTATGAGTGCCCTGTATGTATCATCGAGAGTGAGACACAGGCTATGGAAGCCCTTGAGGATATCAAGAAGGCCGGATGTAACGCTCTTTGCGTATATCTTGGAAACTTCGGACCTGAGATCTCAGAGACACTGATCGCTGAGAAGTTTGACGGACCTGTAATGTTCTGCGCAGCAGCAGAGGAATCACAGAACGACCTTATCGACGGAAGAGGAGATGCTTACTGCGGAATGCTTAACGCAAGCTACAACCTCCACCTTCGCGGAGTAAAGGCTTATATTCCCGAGTATCCCGTTGGCACAGCAGAGGGCTGCGCTAAGATGATCAACGAGTTCGTGCCTATCGCAAGAGCTATCTACGGCATTTCAAACCTCAAGGTTATTTCATTCGGACCTCGTCCCATGAATTTCCTTGCATGTAACGCACCTATTCAGCAGATCTACAACATCGGCGCAGAGATCGAAGAGAACTCAGAGCTTGATCTTTTCGAGAGCTTCAACAAGCATGCCGGTGATTCCAGAATTGCAGATGTTGTTAAGGATATGGAAGCTGACCTTGGCGCAGGCAACAAGAAGCCTGAGATCCTTGAGAAGCTTGCTCAGTACGAGCTCACACTTCTTGACTGGATTGAGGAGCACAGAGGCAGCAAGAAGTTTGTCTGCATCGCCGGAAAGTGCTGGCCTGCATTCCAGACACAGTTTGGTTTCGTTCCCTGCTATGTAAACTCAAGACTTACAGGCCGCGGAATCCCTGTATCCTGCGAAGTAGATATCTACGGTGCGATCAGTGAGTTTATCGGAACCTGCGTATCTGAAGACGCTGTTACACTTCTTGATATCAACAACTCTGTACCTGAGGATATGTACAACGAGTCCATCAAGGGCAAGTTCGACTACAAGCACACAGATACATTCATGGGCTTCCACTGCGGAAATACCTGCACAAGCAAGCTTGCAAGCTGCGAGATGAAGTTCCAGAGAATCATGGCTCGTAACCTTCCTGAGGAAGTTACACAGGGAACTCTTGAAGGCGACATCGCTCCCGGCGAGATCACCTTCTACAGACTGCAGAGCACATCCGACAACCACCTTCGTGCATACCTTGCAGAGGGCGAAGTTCTCAACGTTCCCACAAGATCCTTCGGTGGTATCGGTGTATTCGCTATTCCTGAGATGGGAAGATTCTACAGACACGTACTCATCCAGAACAACTTCCCTCACCACGGTGCCGTAGCATTCGGTCACTTCGGAAAGAGCCTGTTTGAGGTATTCAAGTATCTGGGAGCAGAGACCATCGGTTACAACCAGCCTGCATCTCTGCCTTATCCCACAGAGAATCCTTTCAAGTAATTTTAGATCCTTCTGTTTTTTGAAATAATATGAAAAGTCCCGGAGTCCTGCGCATTGGCGCCGGCTCCGGGGCTTTTATGTTGTACCCGGGACCATCTGTCTGAATATGGTCTGCCGGGACCATCTGGATGCATCTGTCAGCCAAGACCGTTAACCCGAAAATAATACCATATTCGTCTATGATAAGGATTTGGTATTACATTTAGAGCTCTTTTACCTGGTTTAGGAGGCGTTTTGTAATAACACGAGACTTATAAGGGGAGTTTGGTACTATTTTTGTAATACCAATCCCCGTGATTTCCAAGGCTTGGTGCTATTTTCACCATCGCGGATAATAAAATGTCCTCCGGGAAGTGTACAGTCTGCCACGAATAAATGTCCCCCGGGAAGTGTACAGTCTGACCAATAAGCCCTCACCCAAAGAAATAATGCATGATAACTCTTTTTACCTCCGGGATGCTTAAGGGATGCTTTCCGGATTCAAATGTCATTATCAGGTTTACTCCGGGAAGGTACCCGTTTTTGAAGTATGTTCTCAATTTGTTTATTGTCTTTTGCACATATTTAGGATCGTCCATCATACCGAAATGCTCCCATATGATGAGACTTGCGGAATTCCATTTGATGGTAAAGTCGGGATGTATGGTCTTTCCATCCAGCTTTAACACGCACTCATATCTGTAGGGAATCCCGGATTCAAACAAAACATTGGCTATGTTGGCCTCGGACTTTGATCTGACTTTCTCTCCCTTTGGCGCATCATGCACCAGTTCCTCGGGATAGTCTGTCTTTTTCTCGTATTCTTCGTATTCCCATTGATCATCAGACAACAATGTATGATATGGCGAATCCTTTCTAAGCATTGCCTTGTAATCATACGTCTTTCTGATTCCAAGATATGCATTCAAGCTTTTCAGCTCATTGCTTTTATCTTTGAACATGTTGCTCAGATACATTTTTGCAGCCAGCTTCTCGGCCATCTTTCTTTCGTTACTGTCAAGATATCTGCGTTTGTATTTCCCATCAACCTTCTGCTGGTGGTAAAATCGATATTTCCCGTTGACCTTATTGGCTACAATAGTACCTTCAGGAAATCTGGCAACAAGCCGGGATAAGGACCTAATCTCTTTTTCAAGAGACTCTTTTCTTAAATAGTTATAATTTTCTTTCAAATATATATTCTCCTTTTCTTATACCTGCTGTTGGACCCCACCAAAGCAAAAGCATTCGGAAAAGAATTTGTGGAATTTGCGGAAGAAAATCCAAAGAAATTTCACAAGACAGAGAAAATAATACCATAAAGAATGATATATGCAAATCATTTTGATATAATGAACAAAATAATTGTGCACAAATCATGGGAGGCCTTTATATGAGTGATATTAAGATAGTAATTGCCGACAAAGACAGCGTCGGATATGACATGGACTACAGCATCTATGAGGAGCTGGGAGATGTCACCTACTACGATGACAAGGTGACAGAAGAGAATGCAAAAGAGCGATTGGCCGGGGCCAAGGTACTTGTGATCAACAAAAGTCAGATCACGGACAAGCTCCTGGATGATGCTCCGGACCTTGAGCTTATCTGCGAGTTTGCCACCGGCTACGATAACGCCAACATTCCCGCCTGCGACAGGCATGGTGTGAAGGTTGCCAACATCAAGGGTTATTCAACACCTTCGGTTGCCCAGCACACCTTTGCAATGCTCTTTTATCTGATGGAGAACCTGCGCCACTACGATGAATTCGTAAAAAGCGGTGCTTATGCCAATCAGGATCACTTCTGCTGTCTGGACATTCCCTACAGCGAGCTTGAGGGCAAGACTTATGGAATCGTAGGAATGGGTAATATCGGAAAAAAGGTAGCTCAGATAGCCACAGCCTTTGGAGCACATGTAATCTTCTATGCATCCTCCGGACACAGCGACTGCACGGACTACGAGCAGGTGAGCTTCGACGAGCTTCTTGAGAGATCAGACGTGATTTCTCTGCACTGCCCTTTAAGCGACAAGACCAGAGATCTGTTCAATGCAGCTGCTTTCGACAAGATGAAGAAAACCGCAATCCTCATTAACGTAGCAAGAGGCGCAGTAGTAACAGAGAAAGATCTTGCGGATGCGCTCGTTGAGGGCAAGATCGCTGCCGCAGGGCTTGACGTTCTCAATCCCGAGCCCATGGCAAAAGACTCAGCTCTTTTGCAGATACAGGACAGCGGCAAGCTTATCGTAACACCGCACCTGGCCTGGGCCAGCACGGAAGCCAGAGTTCGCTGCCTGGAAGAGGTTAAGCTGAATATACAGGGATGGTTAAGCGGCCAGCCCAGGAATATAGTGAATTAAAGTAAAGGATCGTTCCCGTTAAGGGGCGGTCCTTTATATCTCACTCCAGCGCCTTCTGAAGCTTCTCGATAACAATCTTCAGCGCTTTGATCCTGGCGTACTTCTTGTCCACGGACTCCAGTACATACCAGGGGGCAAAGGTGGTGCTGGTCTTTGCGATCATCTCATCAATGGCCCCTTCATAGAGATCCCATTTCTCGCGGTTGCGCCAGTCTTCATCGGTGATCTTCCACTGCTTTTCCGGGGTATTCTGCCTGTCATTAAAACGCTCAAGCTGGGTGTCCTTATCGATCTGAACCCAGAACTTGATGATGACTGCGCCCCAGTCGCACAGTTCTTTTTCAAATTCATTTATCTCATTATAGGCTCTCTGCCAGTCGTTTTCCGAGCAGAAGCCCTCCAGCCTCTCAACCATGACCCTGCCATACCAGGTCCTGTCAAAGACAGTGATGTGTCCGGTCTTGGGAAGTCTTGTCCAGAACCTCCACAGATAGTGCCTTGCCTTCTCGTGGGGCTCAGGGCTTGCAATGGGCTCAACCACATAATCGCGGGGGTCCAGAGCTTCCGTGATCCTTTTGATGTTTCCGCCCTTTCCGGCTGCATCCCATCCCTCGTAAGCGATGATAACAGGGATCTTCTTGCGATAGACCTTGTTGCCAAGATCCTTGAGCTCTTTCTGAAGCCTGTCCAGCTCAACGTCATATTCTTCATCCGAAAGCTTTTTGCCCTCCAGCGGAATATCGGAAAGCTTACCCACCTTCTCCATGGGGAAGGTATTCTGAAGTATCGGAACATTCATCTTCTGATTCTGAAGGGCTACATCGATCCCCTGATTAAGGAACTGAAGAACCTGAAGCTCCGCCTGCTTCTTGTCGGTGGCATCGATTATGTACCAGGGCGCCCTGGACTGATTGGTATCCCCGAGATACCTCTCGAAAACCTCAAGGCATTTGTCATAGTGCTTGTTCTGCAAAAGATCGTCCTTGTCCACTCGCCAACTGGTGTCCTTGGATGCCTGCAGGGCTTCAAGGCGCTTCTTCTGCTCCTTTTTGGAAATATGGAAAAAGAACTTGATGACCAGATATCCGTTGTCGCAGAGCTGACGCTCAATGACGTTTATGGAGTGAACTCGCTTCTTGTAGACCTCCTCGGTGAGCTTCTCATCCAGCACGTCATCCACAACTTCCTCCATCCAGCAGGTGTCAAAGAAACGGAACTTTCCCGCTTCAGGGATTTCCTTAATAAACCTGTAAAGGAAGGGATATCTCTTTTCCTCGTCACTGGGCTGTCTGTCCATGGTTGCGACCTTGAAAAATCTCGGGTCGATATTGCGGATGACTTTGCCGATAACAGCGCCTTTTCCTGCGGCATTCCAGCCTTCAAACAGCACCATTACCGGGAGAGCGGCCTCCTTTATCTTCATCTGCGATGCAAAAAGATGCGCGCGCTCTTCCTTCAGCTTCGCTTTAAGTTCTTCTTCAACGGGCAACTCGGCTTTGACAAAATCCTTAAGCATGGCAGATCCTCCTTACAAAAAGTCAATGTTTTTCTACCTATATCATATCATAATGTTGTACAATAATCGTACGAAGGGAGTCAGACTATGGAAGCTTTATTTTCACTTTTATTCTATGTGGCGGTCATCGCTGCAGTGATCTACAAAGTTAAGAAGAAGGGCGGCATTACCGGCGCAGGCACCCGTCCCGGCACGCCTCAGATCCCTGGCATGTCCAAAGAGCCGTCATCCATGCCCCATGAGCACAGAAGGGCCGGTAATTACGATACTTTCTCCGGAAAAAAGACCCATAACAGAGCCTCCGGTTCCATGTCTCATAAACATGAAACAAAAAAGTACACTTCCCAGGCAGATGCCTCCAAGCTTCCGCCCGGATATATCCTGCTTAACGGCGAGCCTGTAAGGGTAGCCGATCTGGAGGGCAAATAATCAGGATTTCGTTGACCCCGATACCTCTTTTCCCGTATAATAATTGTTAAGAAAACTGTAAAAAATGGGGGAGAAGTATGGGTAAAAGGTTAAGAGGTTTATTGATCACTACAGGACTGCTTGTCGCTATGATGGCAGCCCTGTTCTTTGTTCCTGCCGCAAGTTTTGAAACAGAGGCCGGTGCTGCCGGTCCTGAGGTTGCGGTAGGTGTCGATGTTTCCAAATATCAGGGTGGTATCAACTGGCAGCAGGTAAGAGCATCCGGAATCAGGTTTGCCATGATCAGAGTCGGCAGTACCAAGAAGGGCCTTGATGAACAGTTCGTCAACAATATCAACGGAGCAAATGCAGCAGGTGTAAGAACGGGAATCTATATCTATTCCTATGCCACAACTCCTGAAGCTGCAGCGGCAGAGGCCAATCAGGTCCTGGCCTGGGTCGCTCCCTATGCTGTAACATTTCCCATTGCAATTGATATAGAAGATTCGGTACACAAGGGATTGAACCCCGGTCAGCTACAGGCTATTGCTGATACCTTCTGCGGCATCATCAATGCCAACGGCTACGAGCCCATGGTTTATGCCAGCAGAAACTGGTTCATGGGAAGAATGCCCAATGTGGCAGGCGCCAAGTGGGTTGCTCAGTACAACTCCAGCTGTGATTATCCCGGAGAATATGCTATGTGGCAGTCCAGCAGCCACGGTTCCTATGCCGGAATCCCTACAAGAGTGGATGTTAACCACCTCTACACAGACTATTTCTCAAGGATAATCCCCGAGGGCTTTAATGCATGGGGCGGACACGTATTCTATTATCACAATTATCGTAAGCAGTATGGCTGGATTAATCTTGGAGGCATGAAATATCATGCAGATCCCAACGGCTTTATCCAGACCGGTTGGTTTCAGGACGAGAGCGGCATCTACTACCTTGATCCAAACGAGGGTGGTCTTGCCAAAGTCGGCTTTGCGGATATTGACGGAGCCAGATTCTACTTCGATGAGAATGGCGTAAGGAGAACAGGTCTTTTGAACCTGGGAGGCGCTGTATATTATGCCAACGCAGACGGTGTTTGCCAGAGGGGATTCGTTCAGCTTGAGGACGGTATTCATTACTTTGATGAGCAGTATGTGATGCGTGTGGGACTTACCCAGATCGGGGATAAGCTCTACTACTTTGACGGCAATGGTGTTATGCAGACCGGCATGATCGCTCTTGAGACCGGCAAGTATATGTTCGGCCCGGACGGCATCGCTGTAAGCGGATGGTATTCCAATGAACAGGGACAGAGATTCTACTTCGGCCACGGCAATGCGGCAGTTACAGGACTTCAGACAATAGACAATGCGGTTTATCTCTTTGGTGCGGACGGCGTTATGCAGACCGGATGGTCAGGAGAGGTTGCAGCAAGATTCTACTTCGGACCTGATGGCAGGATGGTAACAGGCTGGAATCCCATCGAGGGAAGAAGCTTCTACTTTGCAGCTGACGGCAAGATGGCAATTGGTCTTCTTGGACTTAAGGATGGCGTATACTACCTGGATCCCACAGACGGACATCAGGTTGTGGGCTGGGTACAGCTTCCTGAGGGCTGGAGATACTTTGATGCCAACAACGGACGGATGCTGGCCAATGTGACAGCAGTTCTTGACAATGTATCCTGCACCTTCGACAAGAACGGACTTCTGGTCGCTCCCGCAGGCTGGGTTCCCGGAACTCCCGCTCCCGCAGATCCTGCAGCAGCACCTGCAACCACAGGCTGACCGGAACTTTTGGAAACATAATAAATCGAGAAGGAGACTACTGCCGGATTACTTGGCAGTAGTCTTTTAATTTTGTATAATTAATTGTAGTGTGCGTTACAATCAGGTTGATTCAAAGGAGGCCTTTTCAAATGATGAGAATCGGTATGTTGACTAGCGGTGGCGACTGTCAGGCTTTGAATGCGGCAATGCGCGGCGTTGTTAAGTGTATTGCGCACAGCGGCGAGGAAGTTGAGTTCTATGGCTTTAATAATGGCTATAAGGGGCTTATTTACGGCGATTTCCGTATGCTCACTTCCAAGGATTTCTCCGGTATTCTTACCAAGGGAGGAACAATCCTGGGTAGTTCCAGGACTCCGTTCAAGACCATCAGAGAACCTGACGAGAATGGGCTTGATAAGGTTGAAGCCATGAAGCAGAACTATTACAAGCTTCAGCTTGACTGTCTGGTTGTACTGGGAGGAAACGGTTCCCAGAAGACAGCCAATCTTTTGAGTGAGGAGGGACTCAATATTGTTTCCCTTCCCAAAACTATTGATAATGACCTGTGGGGCACAGATATGACCTTTGGTTTCCAGAGCGCCGTTGATGTGGCTACGGGAGTTATAGATAATATCCATACCACAGCCGATTCCCATGGCCGTGTTTTCATAATTGAGGTTATGGGACATAAGGTTGGATGGCTTACGCTTAATGCCGGAATGGCAGGAGGTGCAGACGTTATCCTTATCCCTGAAATCCCTTATGACATCGACAAGGTATGTGAGACCATCGAGGCAAGAGACAAGAGAGGCAGCAGGTTCACTATTATCGCTGTTGCCGAGGGTGCCATCTCCAAGAAGGATGCCAAGCTCTCCAAGAAGGAATACAAAGAGAAGATGGCCAACTACAAATATCCTTCCGTATCCTATGAGATAGCTGAAGCCATCCAGAAGAAGACCGGACACGAGGTAAGAGTTACCGTTCCCGGCCACATGCAGAGGGGCGGAGCACCGGATCCCTACGACAGGGTATTTGCTTCAAGACTGGGAGCAGAGGCAGGCAAGCTTATCCTCAAGAAGGAGTATGGCTATATGGTTGCCTACAAGAACAGAGAGATCGTCAAGGTTCCTCTTTCCGAGATTGCAGGCAAGCTTAAATATGTTTCTCCTGATGCAAGCATCATCAAGGAAGCCAAGATGCTGGGAATTAATTTCGGGGATTAAAAAACGCAGGGGCAGCTGCCCTTTGCGGGAAGTTTTGTTGGAGCAGTTTTAAATGAGTTATGTAGCACTTTACAGGAAATTCAGACCCCCGGTTTTTGAAGATGTCAAAGGCCAGGATCATATTATTACAACACTTAAGAATCAGATAAGATCAGACAGAGTCGGACATGCTTACCTGTTCTGCGGCACACGTGGAACAGGTAAGACTTCTGTTGCAAAGATTTTGGCAAAGGCGGTTAACTGCGAGAATCCCGTTGACGGCAGTCCCTGCGGCCAGTGCGAGATGTGCAAAGAGATTGCCGCCGGCAACAGCATGAATGTCATAGAGATCGATGCTGCTTCCAATAACGGTGTTGAGGACGTCAGACAGATCATCGACGAAGTATCCTATTCTCCCACCAGAGGCAAAAAGAAGGTTTATATCATAGACGAGGTACACATGCTGTCTACCGCGGCTTTTAATGCGCTGCTCAAAACCCTCGAGGAGCCGCCGGAGTATGTGATTTTTATTCTTGCCACCACTGAGGTGCACAAGATCCCCATCACCATTCTGTCCAGATGCCAGCGCTATGATTTCCACAGGATCACCATAGACACCATCCAGGACAGGCTCCGCCAGGTTGTGGATGCGGAAGGAATCAAGGTGGATGACAAGGCTCTTCGGTATGTGGCCAAGGTGGCAGACGGTTCCATGAGAGACTCCTTAAGTCTCCTGGATCAGTGCATAGCCTTCAATTTCGGAGAGGAGCTTACCTACGACAAGGTTCTTAGCGTGCTTGGTGCCGTAGACACTGCGGTATTCAGCAATCTCTTTTCCGCCCTTTATGAGCAGAATGTGGATAAGGCACTGACTATACTGGCAGAAGTGGTTATCCAGGGCCGCGAGCTGACCCAGTTTGTGAACGATTTCGTGTGGTACCTTCGAAACCTGATGCTGGTCCAGGCATCGGATCAGATGGAGGATGTGGTGGACATCTCCACCGACAATCTCAAGACCTTGAAGGAGCAGGCAGCCGGTGCGGACCCCGATACGATACTGAGATTCATCCGTGTCTTTTCCGAGTTGTCATCAAGCATAAGATATGCAACTCAGAAGAGGATTCTTATAGAGATCACCTTCATCAAGCTCTGCAAACCGCAGATGGAGAAGGATGAGGACTCCCTTGAGGAGAGGCTCAGAATTCTCGAGGAGCACGACGAAGAGAACAGCAAGGTTTTAAGCGGCATTCGAAGCGGACAGATCGCAGTGGCGGGAGCAGCTGCATCGCCCGGAAATGCTATGCCCGTCAAGGAGAAAAAAGTTCTCGAAAGAGCTGTCCCCGAGGACATTCAGAGAGTGGTCTCCGATTGGCCAAGGGCTGTCAACAAAATGGACTCGCCCATGAAGCAGTACATGCAGAAGGCAAGGCTCAGCATGGGCAATGACGGAAGGCTTCAGATCGTGGTCGACCAGAAGCCCCTGGTTGAGAAGTACAGCAAAGGCGAAAGCGCCGAAGAATTCCAGAATTTTCTGGACAATATCATAGGCAAACATGTAGAGTATGAGATGAGGTTTTTGGAGCAAACCGAGAACTTCGAAGAGAATTTCGTTGATCTTCAGGCTATAAAATTCGACATAGTAACAGAGGATGAGGAAGAATAAGAAAAGGAGAACCTTATAATGGCAAAACGTGGTGGATTTCCCGGAGGCGGAATGCCCGGAAACATGAGCAATCTTATGAAGCAGGCGCAGAGAATGCAGCGCCAGATGGAGGAGAGTCAGAAGGAACTCGAGACAAAAGAGTTTACGGCCAAAGCCGGCGGCGGAGCAGTAGAAGCCACCGTTACAGGTTCCAAGACCTTGAAGAGCGTTGTCATCTCTCCCGATGCTGTTGATCCTGATGATGTGGAGATGCTTCAGGACATGATCGTGGCAGCAGTTAACGAAGCTATGAAGCAGGCTGATGAAGCCAGCAGCGCTATGCTTGGCAAGATGTCAGGCGGCCTGAGCGGAGGATTACCTTTCTAATGGAGCTTTACAGTGGTCACATAAATCGCCTTATCGAAGAGTTGGCATCCCTGCCGGGAATCGGTGGGAAATCCGCTCAGAGACTGGCTTTTTATCTCATAAATCTACCCAAGGACAGAGTCAAGAGACTGGCGGATTCCATTGTGGACGCCAGGGAGAATGTCCATTACTGCAAGATCTGTTATACCCTGACCGACGAGGACATCTGTCCCATCTGCAGCAAGAAGGATCGCAATCACCGGATGATCATGGTGGTGGAAAATGCGCGGGACTTAGCAGCATATGAGAAGACGGGCAAGTATGACGGAGTTTATCATGTGTTACATGGAGCTATTTCACCCATGCTGGGAATCGGCCCCGGGGACATCAGGCTGGCAGAGCTGATAAAGCGCCTGGAGACCGAGGAAGTTGACGAGGTGATAATAGCTACGAACTCAAGTCTTGAAGGCGAGACAACCGCAATGTATATCAGTAAGCTTATCAAGCCCACGGGCATTAAGGTTACCAGGATTGCCAGCGGTGTTCCCGTCGGAGGAGACCTGGAATACATCGATGAGGTTACGCTGCTTCGAGCCCTTGAAGGAAGGACCGAGCTGTAACCGGGCATACTAAGGAGGTATGAGTTATGGCATTAAGTAGAGAAGCTTGGGGAGAGACACCCAGCGGAGCACCGATCATTGCGTATCATCTTAGCAACAACGCCGGATTTAAGGTGGTTGTTCTCAACTATGGCTGTACCATCAAGAATATTTTTGTTCCCGACAAAGCGGGCAACAAGGTTGACGTAGTCCTTGGATACGACGATTACAAGGATTATTTTGACAACAACTGTTTCTTTGGCGCTACAGTAGGACCTACAGCCAACAGAATCGCCAACGCCAAGTACACCATTGATGGAAAAGAGTTTGTGCTTCCCATCAACGATGGTCCCAACAATCTTCACACAGATATGAACAACGGATTCCATAAGAGGATCTGGGATGCCGAGGAGGGCGAGGACTTCGTTAAGTTCACTCTTAAGGCAGAGGACGGAGATCTTGGATTCTCCGGCAACAGAGTATTCGAGCTTACATTCACTCTTGGCGATGACAATGCGCTGAAGCTGCATTATCATGCAACCAGTGATGCCAAGACTCTGATGAACCTCACTAACCATGCATACTTCAATCTCGGCGGCCACAATTCAGGCAGCTGCCTTGATCATGTTATGAAGATGAACTCTTCAGCATATACACCTGTTGCAAGCTCACAGTCTATCCCTACAGGCGAGATCGCTACTGTAGAGGGTACACCTTTTGACTTCAGACAGGAAAAGACACTTGGAAAAGATATAGAGGCTGACAATGAGCAGCTTAAGTTTGTGGGAGGTTACGATCACAACTTTGTTGTGGACGGAGCAGACGGTTCTCTCAAGGAGTTCTGCTGTGTTTCATCACCTGCTACAGGAATTACAATGAAGTGCTTCACAACACTTCCCGGATTCCAGCTTTATACAGGCAATTATGTTAAGAATGTTCCCGGAAAAGAGGGTGCTGTTTATGACTTCAGACATGGTTTCTGTCTGGAGACACAGTTCTATCCCAATTCCGTAAACGAACCTTCTTTCCCTGACTGTATCTTTGGACCGGACAGAGAATATGACACGGTTACAGTTTATCAGTTTGTATAACCGTTAAAGACCCGGAGGGTTATTTTGGCAGAAGTACGAGATTTTACTTCCTACGCATCCAGAATGAATAAGGGGATGCCTCAGCAGGAATTTCCTGAGGAGGAGCCTTCTTATAAAGAAAGGATACGTAACCACAGAATAGTTGTAGTGTTCAGGACAGTGGCGATCGCAGTGGCGGTCGTCCTGTTTGTTGCGCTTGTTTACATAGGATGGCGGGACAAGGAATATTCCGAAGCGGTCATCACGCCCGGTCAGTCAGTGACCAACGGCATTGATGCCAGGCTCATCAGCCTTCGTGAGAATGTTGTACAGTTCAGTAAGGATGGTATCAGCTGTATCAATCCATCCGGGGCTGTTGTATGGAATCAGACCTATGAGATGCAAAACCCCATAGCCCATACCTGCGGTGATGTAGTGGCAGTAGGAGATTATAATGGTCATACCATCTATGTCAGCAATGTATCGGGGGCGATGGGAGAGGTGGACACCAACCTTCCCATAAGAGATTTCTGCGTGTCTTCACAGGGTGTGGTAGCTGCAGTTCTTGATGGCACCAACGTTACCTGGATCTATCTCTATGACGCCAAAGGAAACACTCTGGCCAACTTCAAAACGACCATGAAGGACAGCGGATATCCAATTGCGGTAAGTATATCTCCCAATGGAGAGCTGCTTTGTGTTTCCTATGTTTATCCTGAGGATGGAGCGGTTAAGACCAGTGTTGCCTTCTTTAACTTTGGATCCGTGGGTCAGAACTCCATTGATAACTATGCCAGTGGTTATGATTATCCCGGTGTCGTTGTGCCTTTCGTACAGTTCATGAATTCAAATTCATCCTTCGCTGTGTCAGATGACAGGATAATGTTCTACTCCGGAGACCAGAAGCCTGTAAGCCAGGCGGAGATATTTACCGGAGACGAGGAAATCCGCTCTGTCTATTTCAACGATACCTATGTCGGCGCTGTGTATCCCAACAGTACATCTGATGGAGCATACAAGCTTAAGGTATACAATAACCGGGGTGAAGAGGTGCTCACTACCTTCTTTGATATGGAGTACTCTGAGGTTATCTTTAATAACAAGCAGATCATCATATACAATGAGGATGAGTGCATGATTCAGGATATGAACGGACACATCAAGTATCAGGGCTCCTTTGAGACACCCGTGAGAATACTGGTGCCAACATCAGTCAGAAGCAGGTTCACCCTTGTGACCACAGATAACGTCCAGACCATGAACCTTAAATAGGAGAACTGAATGTCTTTTGAGATGATTTCCGGAATAGTCATCACTGTTGTAGTGGTGTGTCTGTTCCTTTGGAGAATATCATACGGTACAAATAATGGCCTGTTTGCGGAAGCGGCAGGCCTTATTGCTGCAATAGCTGCTTTTGCCGCTGTTTATTATCTGATCAATATTGCAGGAAGTGTCCTTAGCAGCAATCTGGGTAATGTCATACCTAAGATAGGATACCTTGTCATTGCTTTCATAATATACAGGATTACTACAGCTCTGGGTAATGCTCTCAGAAAGGTAAAAGAGATACCGATACTGGGCGGGCTTGACAGACTCCTGGGAGCGGTGCTTGGAGGAGTGGAAGCGTTTCTTATTGTGAGGATCGTGGAACTCGTTACAGGAATTTCACTTTTTTCTCCGGTTTTATTAAATTGGAACCGATTATATGACTATGTAAAGGCCCTGATAGCCGCATATTTACAGTAACTCTAAAGAAATTATAAATATTTAAAAAAAGTTGTTGACATCATATTGGGGCTGTGATATTCTAAGTAAGCTGTCGCTGAGGAACAAGACAGCAAGCACCTTGACAAATAAACAGTAATGCAACCCTGAAAAATTCCAAGAGAATAATTCAGAAATGTAACAAACCAAAGTAATAACGGACAGAACAAAAAGCCAAGCTTAAAGTTCTGAACAGAATCAAACTTTTAAACGTG
>JAILFT010000166.1 GCA_024697425.1 Butyrivibrio sp.
TCATTTGCTCCCGAGGAGATCATATTCCGTGCCGGATTAAGACATACAAAATCAGCTTTGCCGATACTGAATTTCTCCCCGCTGTTGATATAAAGAATGGGAATTCCAAGCTCCTTAGCCCGTTGTTCCAGCAGATGATAATTGTCACCTCTCGAACTCTCTGCCACTTCAGGCAGCACCAGCTTTTTTACCCTGATCCCTCCCATCTCCATGTCATCCATAATATCCAGGATGCCGCTTATATGGTCTTCGTCTTCATGGGTAATAACAACAGCATCCAGTTTTCCTGCTCCCTGATATTTCAAAAATGGAATTATGCGGTATTTACCGACGTTTTTCTTTGATGTACTGCCTCCGTCGATAAGAAGATTCCTTCCTCCGCTTGAAATAAGGATTGAGTCTCCCTGGTCCACGTCTATCATATGAATAGCCAGATTGGGATGAAACCTCATGGAAAAGATCATAACTGCCGCCAATAAAATGGCAAATCTAATGATGTCTTTCCGGCGTCCGGGAATTTCTTTGCCACCTCTGTGATTGCGGCTCTTAGTTTTAAGCTGCATCCGGTCCTCATTCCTCTTTGACATGAACACAAAAAGGCATACCAGGCACAGGTAAACTACTGTCTGCCACCTTTGGGAATGCCCCATATACCAGGTAAATGCGTAGTTGAGTCCGCTTTGGGAACTCAGAAAATTGTAGCCCCAAAGGATAATGTGCACTCCTACCGCAAACGGCTTTATAAGAACTGCTCCCGCCCCCAGCACCAGAAGAATCCCCAGCGCCGGGATAACTAAAAGATTCAGAAAAACAGAATGCAGCGGATAGGTATAGTAATACAATCCGTAAACAGGCAAAGTAGCAATCCCGATGGAAACAGAAACCAGAATCCCCTCTCTAAGGAAAGCAAACACCTTTTCAGGGCTTACCTGTTTTTTCTTTCTATCCTCCACAAATTTCATCTCCTGCTCTTTATTCAGGCTATGAAACTTAAGGCATGGTTTTATAACAACTATTCCCATCACCGCCCCAAAGGACATAAGAAAGCCGCTGTTGTATATGTACAGAGGCTGATGCAGCAGCAAAAGAATCTCTGAAAGAGCCAGGGCAGTCAGGATATCGTAGGTCCTGCCAAGTACAGGTGCTAAAAGCCTTAAACTGAACATAAGGATTGCTCTGAAGGCAGAGCTTCCCATCCCGCACATAACTCCGTAGGAATACATTGCCATCACAGATAATATGCAGGACAGCGTATTTGAAAGATGCAGAAATAAACGCCCCTTAATAAAGCCTTTGCTGCACCGATATACCACATCCAAAATACGTTTTAATAGTCTGTAAAGCCACATACCAAGGAGGGCGATATGTGTTCCGCTTATACAGAGTATATGGACAACTCCTGCAGCTTTAAATCGGCTTTGCACATCACCGTCAAGGCTGCTCTTGTCCCCAAGCAGCATGGCTTTCATGATGCCGGCATCCTCCGGCAACAGATTTTTATCCAAAGAAGTCGCAAGATAAGTCTTAATATCCCACAATGCCTCACGATATCCGTTCTTTTTACCTCCAACCGCAAGGACCCTGGCATGCGTTAGTCTGTATGAAATTTTCAGGGTATTGTAATAGAGACGGCTGTCGAACTCGCCGGGATTGGTAGGGGATGAAAAGGTCTTTACCTTTCCGCCGATCCGCACAAAAGTGCCTATGGCCGGGATATCGCTCCCCTCCGGATAACATTGAACTGACATGGAATTATCGGAAGAAATATAGATAACCACCTGTTCTTCCCCGTCATAGCCTTTCACAAGCTCTTTTCCCGATACTCTTCCGAGAATTTCGGTATAGCTGCCTTCCGGCTCAGGGGATGAACTGCGGTGAGAAATATCAGAATAAAACAGTTCAAGATATAGCAGGACAGCCGCCGTTAAGATAAGCGCAAAAGCGCACAACGGCCGCTTCAAAAGAAAAATCTCCTAAAATAAATATTACTCTATGATATCCAGATTCCTTTCAAAAGGTCCGGACACGGCATAGTCCATAAACGTGAAGGATGCCTCTCCACCAACGGAAAAAGCCACCTTGTTCACGTAAGAAAACTCAGTAACGGTATTAACAATTGAATACAGCGCAACCTCAGCGCTGACCGGATAGGGCTCTGTCAGGAAGGAAGGATCAAAGTCAATGTAGCACACTCCGTCCTTGACGCTGATGCTGTTGATCTTGGAATCCTTGGATACAGTGGGATAACAGATATCGGAATTAGGTCCCTTGATCAGCTGCTCTAACGCCAGTCTCTCCATGGAAATATTACTGTTATAGACAACGGATCTGTACACGGGAACAAGCTTATCTCCTGCCTCATTGGTAAAATAAAGCTTCAGCTCGATCTTCTCATAGGTGTTGATCTCGTTACCCATATTGTAGATAAAGGTATCCGCAGACATGTTGCCTACTACATTTCCGTTCCTGTCTGTAAGGGGATTGCCCTCAACCTGGAAGCTGACATATTCAATCTGAGGAAGCTGGGTAAAGGTCCTGACAATAGCTGCCCTGTCAAGGATCTCAATGGTAGTCTCCATCTCCAGGTAAGAGATATCGAAGTTCAGGGTAAGAAGCCTGTCGGTAATGGTATAGCCAAGAAGGTTCACTTCACCTGTAAGAGGCGCCTCGTATTGCATTCTCTCAGGCATGGTACCAAGCTGCCCCAGAAGTTCTTCGATAACGGCTTCAATGTCCACACTGCTGCTCTTGATCTCATAGTCCACCGCAACGATAGCTGTCTCGCTGTTGTTCACATAGAAGAGCTTAAAAGACTCATCATCCGACGAAGGCCTTCCCACGCTGCAGCCCGCAAGACCTGTCATGGCAAGAACCATTATCAGAATAAGCGCTATTATGTTTTTCCGAGTCAAAAAAAATGTTCTCATATCCTTATCACTTACCGGATGCCGCCAAGTTGGTCAGCGGTATCTTAACCGTAAAAGTAGTTCCCTCATCCGGAACGCTTGTAGCTTCAATTGTACCTCTGTGCATAAGCACAGCATTCCTTGCAATGGCAAGTCCAAGACCTGTTCCGCCGATCTCTCTGGACCTCGACTTATCAACTCTGTAGAATCTCTCATAAATATGATCCAGTGACTCAGCAGGAATTCCGTATCCGGAATCCATGACCTTCACATAGAAAAACTGATGATCGGCATCAAGTTCAACTTTTACCCAGCCCTCATCGCGGTTATATTTGATGGCGTTTTCCACAAGGTTCATGATAACAAGCGATATCTTAACCTCGTCAATTTCAGCTGTGATGGCCCTTTTACTCTCCAGGGTAAGCTCAATATTGTGCTTTCTGGCAATTGGACGAAGTCGCTTTAAAATCACTTCCGTAAGACTTACCACATCCACAGAGGTGATGGTAAGACCGGAGGCTTTTTTGTCCATCTTTACAAGAGCAAGAAGGTCGTTGATGATCTTGTCCTCTCTGTCTATCTCTGCCGCTATGTCGGTCATGAACTCTCTGTATACCTCATTGGGAACCTCCTCCTGAGCCAGAAGAGAATCCGCAAGAACCTTCATGGAAGTTATGGGAGTCTTAAGCTCATGGGACACGTTGGAAACAAACTCCTGTCTGGAGTCATCAAGAACCTTCATCCTGCGAAGAAGTGCGTTGAAGGCGTTTATGATCTGCTCGGTCTCAAGGTAGTTAGGTCCTGTAATGGGCTCATCTGTATATCCGGCCTTAACATCGTTGATGGCCGCAGTGATCCTGCCGAAGGGCTTAAGTAGTGTGTAGGAAACAACTGCCGCAAACGCCAGAATGACCAGAATGATGATTGCTTCAAGGACCTGGGCACGGTTGCTTAGGATCTCCAGAGTTGTATCGATGGTATCTGTAGAAACACTGGTAAGAAGCACTCCGCGGACTACCTCCGCACTCTTTCCGGATACGGATACGTCCTCTTCCTGGATCAGCTCCGACTCAATGATAGGTGTGACAACCTCAATATAGCCGTTGGCTGCATCATATTTGGAAACTGAACCCTTTGAACCTGTCTTCAGGCATCTTACCACCTCTTCGGAAATAATGGTCTTGCCCTGAGAAATGTTGTAGGTATCCTTCACAACCTTAAGATCGTCGCTGATGACAATAACTCGCCCATCGTAAAGATTGGCCAGCATATCAAGCTCCGCATTGATAACCTCGGAGGAAGTATCCTGAAGATAATTGGAAACAATAAGGTGATTCGCCAGAATCCTGAGCTGTGTCTGGACTTCTGTCGATTTAACATTGACAGCACGATCCTCATAGCTGTCCAGGATGACCCTGTGCATAACAAGGCACGAGATCAGTCCTGTAAGGAAAACTATGATAAAGAATCGCACTCTAAGACTCTTAAGTACGTCACGTATTTTAAGTTGCCTGAAAAAATCAGCAAAACTACCGGTTGTATTCATATATTATGCCTGGAAATAGTATCCGCTGCCCCACTTTGTCCTTACATAACGAGGCTCGCTGGGATTGGTCTCAAGTTTTTCACGAAGTCTTCTGATGTGAACATCCACTGTTCTCTCATCACCGGGATAATCCTTGCCCCAGATTGTCTCAAGCAGTTCCTCTCTGGAGTAAGTCTTGCCGGGAGTTGATGCCAAAAGCTCCAGAAGCTCATACTCTCTGCTGGTGACATTGATCTCCCTTTCCTTCACAAAGACACGTCTGTACTCTTCGTTGAGCTTAAGATCCCCGTAGCTGATAACCTTATCGGTATCGCCGGGTCTGCTCATCCTTCGCATGATAGCCTTGATCCTGGCCTTCACCTCAAGAATATTGAAGGGCTTTGTCATATAATCGTCGGCACCGTAGTCCAGTCCGAGAATCTTATCCATATCGTCGCCCTTAGCTGTAAGCATGATAATGGGCACATTTGAAAATTCTCTGATCTGCTGACATACTTCAAATCCTGTAAGCCCCGGAAGCATAACATCCAGAAGCACTATATCGTATTCATTGTTCCTGGCCATCTCCAGCGCTTCGTTGCCGTCATAAGCGCAGTCAACCAGGATGTCATCCTGTTCCAGACTGAACTTTATTCCCTTTACAATTGCTCTCTCGTCGTCAACAACCA
Organism: Butyrivibrio sp.; assembly: GCA_024697425.1. Lineage (GTDB taxonomy): Bacteria > Bacillota > Clostridia > Lachnospirales > Lachnospiraceae > Butyrivibrio. The sequence goes on from JAILFT010000166.1 coordinate 5,121, forward strand.
GCGCTCTCTTACTCATTTCATCACCATTCCTAAATAAATCAAACCGTTATCTTATCTTTGATCCTGGAAAAAAGTTTATCCTTGATCCCGGAAACCTTCATGATATCCTCAATACTCTTAAAGGCTCCCTTCTCATTGCGATAGGCAATAATCCTGTCCGCATATCCCCCGCCGATTCCCGGCAAAGAGGTCAGCTCTTCTTTGGTGGCGGTATTGATGTTGATAAGGCCGCTTTCCGCAGCTGCCGGGCCAATTCCCGATCCGGCGGAAACTCCCATAAGTCCGTTTCCCTCTGCCAAAGCCGGGCTTCCATCTAAGGCCGCCTTCTCACTGACTTCCTGCAAAGTGGGAATATAGAGCTTAATCCCATCCTCACAGACAGCAGCCAGATTCACATAGGTCCTGTCTGCCTCATCGTCGAAGCCTCCAGCGCTTCTGACTGCATCATCAAGTCTTGATCCGGCCTTAAGTTCATATACTCCGGGCTCTTTAACCGCTCCGCAGACATAAACCACAACCTGTGTATTCACAGATGCAGATTCCAAAGCACTATCAGCGCCTTCGCTTTCTTCCCCGGGAAAAGAACCATCGCTTTTATCCAGATTCCCGGCAGAAATCTCCAAAGAAGATTCCAAAGCAGCTGCTTCACAGACAGGTTCAAGTATCACCTCAGCATTTGCAGATGTACATCCTGTCTGAATTGCAAGCATAACTACCGCTATTATAATTACTAATTTCTGTCGCATGTTTCCTCCTTAGGAGGACCCCACCATGCTAATCTATTTTATTAAATTTGTTGTAATATTTCAATCATTATCTTCATTAAGGTCTTCAGTAATATCTACATTACTGGGATCCGGCAGGGTTTCCTCGGTAAAGGGTTCGCCGGTAATCTGTGTCATGATGTTCTCAGACACCTGCCTCAATGTGGAGTTACAATCCTCACCGTTCCAGATCTTTGTGAAGGCTATCTCAAGCTGCATCCAGAGATTGCTGGTCTCAATGGTCTTGGGCATGGGAACGGAATCCGCATATACCTTTACGAAGGTTACGATATTGGGATCACCGTACTCTACGCCATATCGTGCTGCAATCTTATCAGCATGCTTAAAGATATCACCGGAAGTATCGCTGCACAGGAACTTAGCAACGTCAGCAGCCTCTTTTCCGTGTTCGGACAGACCGTTCACCACAAGGCACTCTGTCACCGACATGGTCCTTGAACCGAAATCCGCTGTGATACCGGGCATGTCCGCAACTGCAAATTCAAAATCGCACTCTCCCGCAGCCTTGGCATTCTCAATCTTCTTGATGATATCCGTGGTAGCCACGGTAAATACAACCTTGCCGTCAATGAAATCCTGAACCACCTGATCATAATCGATGGACTCGGGGTCAATGGCGAAGAACTGGTTGAGCTGCTGATATATCTTCATGCAGCTCATGGTATCGGTGTTGTAAATATCTATCTGATTTACATCATCGCCGGCATCTCCGCCCACGTTCATGTAATTTCCAACAAAGAAATAGTTATAGAAAATATCTGTCACATCCCACTCAAACACCGCCTCAACCTGCTCGGGAGCGTTGTAGTTCTCGGCAAATTTCAGGATATCGGAAATGGTAAGGGGAAGACTCTCCGCAACAGCCTCATCGATCATGCCCTGAGTGATTTCTGCGCTGATATCTGTTGTGGCTGCTTCTTCAAGCTCTTCATCAGTTGAAGCTTCCTCAGCCGCGGCCTGTGCAGCCTCTCCCTCTGCAGTATCAATCTCTGACTGCATGGTCTCCACCGCCATATTCTCAAGATAGGTCTTGTTGTAGATCAGTGAGCTTGTCTCAAAGTAGAAGGGATAAGCAATCTTTTTGCCCTTGTAGGTAACGGAATTAAGGGCAGCCTCAGGGAAAAGACTTCCCGTCAGAAACTGACCTTCCTCGTCAACCTCCATGGCAAGACCCGCGAGATATGCCTTCTCCAGTGAGTCATTGGTTATGATGTAAAGATCCGGGTAATTGTCCATATCAACAGATGCTCTGTTGATCTCCTCAAGATACTCAAGACCTGAGACCAGTACAGGTTCGATACGGACGTCTTCATTGGACTCGGCATAAGCAACAGCCCGGCTCTGAAGATACGGAGTAAGTGAATCATCCGTATACCAAAGCCTGACTGTGGTTTTGTTATTACCAAAAAGTGAATAATCCTCAAAAATGTTCCTGTCGGAACGAGCGTAGACAAATGTGCCCGCCAGAGCACAAACAACCAGTATTATGGAAAAAATTCTGATACGTAACTTCATATAGACTCCAGACATGAATCCAGAATGGCAATCATGTCATCAACATTCTCCTTCGTAATAACCAGCGGCGGAACAAACCTTATGATATTGGTGCCGGCATTGATAAGGATAAGCCCCTTTTCAAGAGCCTTGTTGATCACTTCCGCAACAGGTCTGTCAAATACCAGACCCTGCATAAGACCTGCACCTCTTCTGTCTGTGATGAAGTCATATTTGTCCTTAAGTTCATCAAGACGCTGCTCCAGATAAGGAGCCACCGCATTCACATTCTCTATTATATTGTCCTCTTTAAATAAATCAAGGACTTTATTGATGGCAGCACAGGCGAAGGGATTGCCTCCGTAGGTGGTTCCGTGATCCCCTGCCACCAGTGAATTCTGCCCCACTTTCTCAGTCATAAGGAAGGCACCCACAGGTACTCCGCATCCAAGAGCTTTGGCTGTTGTCATGATGTCCGGCTTAACACCGTACTTCTGCCATGCATACATATATCCGGTTCTTCCCATGCCGCACTGGATTTCATCCAGGATCATCAAAATGTCCTTTTCATCGCAGATCTTCCTGATTCCCTCCAGGAACTCTTTTGTTGCAGGGAAAATACCGCCCTCGCCCTGAACCGTCTCCAGGATTATGGCGCAGGTTTTATCATTTACAAGGGAAAGCTCACTGTCAAGGTCGTTGAGATCAGCAAACTTTATATTGCCTATCATCGGCTCAAAGGCCTCACGGTAATGGGGGTTTCCCGTAACCGAAAGTGCGCCGAAGGTCCTTCCGTGGAAGGAGTGGTTCATGGCGATTATCTCGTGATCCGTTCTGCCATCCTTAAGAAAAGCGTACTTCCTGGCAGCCTTAAGAGCACCCTCAACCGCTTCTGCTCCGCTGTTCGTAAAGAACACCCTGTCCATTCCGGAAACTTCCTTTATCTTCTTTGCAGCCTCAATGGCAGGAACGTTGTAGTAATAATTTGAGGTGTGAAGAAGCTTGTCAATCTGACCTTTAAGGGCATCATTGTATTTCCTGTTGCCGTAGCCAAGGGCAAACACAGCAATTCCGGAAACAAAATCCAGATACTTCTTACCGTCAATGTCATAAAGATATACGCCCTCACCCTTATCCAGAACAATCTGATAGCGATTGTAGGTGTGCAAAAGAGCCTTCTCCGCTTCATCTATATACTTCTTCATCTGTTCGCTCATAGCTTTCTCTCCCATTTCTTCATCTGTTAAAACCCGGGCACTTTATCTTAGAGTCTCTGCGCCCGCATTCATTCTCATCCGGCATTCTGCGCCAGGTCGTCGTTGTCTCCCATAAACATGGTTCCGATACCCTTGTTGGTAAAGATCTCAAGAAGCAGGCAATGGGGAATTCTTCCGTCAAGGATATGCACCTTGTTAACTCCCTGCTTTATGGCATCCGTACAGTTGTTGAGTTTGGGAAGCATTCCGCCTCCGATGTTTCCGCTTGCTATAAGGGCATCCGCCTCGGAGCAGGTCAGCCTTGATATGAAGGTGGAAGGATCTTTGATATCCCTGTACACTCCCTCGATATCGGTCAAAAAAGCCAGCTTGTCAGCCCCTACTGCCTTGGCAATGGCGCAGGCTGCATCATCTGCGTTGATATTATAGGTATCGAAATTATCATCAAGTCCGATGGGGGCAACTATAGGCAGGTAGTCGTTGTCAAGAAGGTCGTAGAGAACCTTGGGATCAACGCTGTCCACTTCACCCACATATCCGATGTCCTTGCCGTCTGAGTATTTCTTGGTAACATGCAAAAGACCTGAGTCCTTACCGCTGATACCTATGGCCTTCACTCCCAGTTCCTGAACCATGGTAACAAGCTGCTTGTTGACTCTGCCAAGCACCATCTCGGCAATCTCCATGGTCTCAGAATCTGTCACACGAAGTCCGTTTACGAACTCAGCCTCTTTTCCCACCTTGGAAGCCCAGCTGCTGATGGCCTTTCCGCCTCCGTGAACAATGATGGGCTTAAAGCCTACCAGCTTAAGAAGCGTAACGTCAGTGATGACGTTCTTCTGAAGTTCTTCATTGCTCATGGCGCTTCCGCCGTATTTTACAACGATTATCTTTCTGTTGAACTTCTGAATATAGGGAAGAGCCTCAACCAGCACTTCAGCCTTTTTCAGTACATCCTGCATATCCTTGTCCATACCCGTCTCCTCTTTTCATCAAGATCTGTAATCTGCATTTATCTTTACATAGTCGTAAGTAAGATCGCAGCCCCAGGCTGTTGCTTCTTCGCTTCCCTCATGCATATCCACAAAGACAGTGACAGCATCGGCCTTCATGATCTTAAGAGCCTCATCCTCGTCAAAGGCAAGGGGCGTTCCTTTGTCAAATACCTGAAGGCGGCCGTTTGCGCTCTCAAAGAAAAGCTCCACGTCATTCTGATCAAACTCAGCCCCGCTGTAACCCATGGCACAAAGAAATCTTCCGAAGTTGGCATCGCATCCGAAGATCGCGGCCTTGGAAAGATTGGAACCAACAATAGCTCTTGAAAGAGTCCTTGCATCGTCCTTGCTCTTTGCATTTACTACCTTTGCCTCAAAGAGCTTGCTGGCGCCTTCACCGTCCGCAGCCATCTTTTTGGCCAGGAAGGTGCATACATAATTAAGAGCTTCTCTAAACGCCTCATAGCTCTCATCCTTAGAGGAAATCTTCTCATTTCCCGCTTCGCCGTTGGCCATAAGGATAAGGGTGTCATTGGTGGAGGTGTCCCCATCCACGGTAATCATATTGAAGGAGTCCTTAACCACCTCGGAAACGGCCTCCTGCATCAGTTTCTTTTCAATGGAAATATCTGTTGTAAGGAAAGCCAGCATGGTGCACATATTGGGATGGATCATTCCGCTTCCCTTGCTCATTCCGCCAAG
>JAILFT010000196.1 GCA_024697425.1 Butyrivibrio sp.
CTTATAGCTTTCGATAGACGATTATTGCTTGCAAAGGTGCAAAAGCAAGTGTAAATTAGTTAAATATAAAAACATACCGCCTTGCGGAGTAAGGATTTTTCGTAAAGTGGTAAAAGGAGGAGAATATGAAAAAGAATATCATTACAAGCCTGGTGCTTGCAGGAACTCTCGCACTTGGCGTACTGACAGGCTGCGGCGACAGTGCAGCAGCTACAACAACAGAGACTGCTGAGACAACTGAAGCTGCTAAGACTGAGGAAGTTACAGAGAGCACAGATACAGCTGCCGAGGCTCCTGCTGCAGATGACGGCGACAAGACCATCACAGTCGGTGCTACACCTGTTCCCCACGCAGAGATCCTTGATAACATTGTAAAAGAAGTTCTGGCAGAGGACGGATGGACACTTAACACCGTAGTTTTCTCAGACTATGTACTGCCCAACACATCACTTGAGCAGGGCGAGATCGATGCCAACTACTTCCAGACTCTCGGCTACATGAACCAGCAGAACGCTGATGCAGGCCTTCACCTTACAGCTGTTGCAGGTATCCACATCGAGCCCATGGGTATCTACTCACAGAAGTACACATCTCTTGAGGAGCTTCCCGACGGAGCATCAATCGGTATCCCCAACGATCCCGATAACGGTGCAAGAGGCGTTGACCTTCTTGTTCAGAAGGGACTTCTTGTTTCCAACGGCGGCTTTGGTACAGATGACAACTATACAGAGGATTCACTTACCAACGACAAAGAGGCTAACCCTCACGGCTACGTGATCACACCTCTTGAGGCAGCAAACCTTCCTCTTTCACTTCCTGATCTTGATGCAGCTACCATCAACGGAAACTATGCTCTTGAGGCAGACCTTCCCGCTCAGTATCCTGCACTTGACATCGAGGAGTTCGATGAGGAGACCACCATCAAGAGAACAAACTTCCTTGTTGTAAAAGAGGGCAATGAGAACTCAGAGAAGACACAGGCTCTTATCAAGGCTCTTCAGTCACAGAAGGTTCAGGACTATATCGATACAACCTACAAGGGAGCAGTTATCACATCTTTTGTAGACCCACAGTAATGAATAATGTATAATGTTATGGCACGCTGCGGTTGCGGCGTGCCATATTTTATGTTAACAGCAATAGTAAGCGGTGGAATTTGTATGATTAGAATTGACAGTGTAAAAAAGACATTTGGAAAGACGGAGGTACTTAAGGATATCTCTATCGATATTGAGGACGGTGAGATCTTCGGTATCATCGGACAGTCGGGAGCTGGAAAGTCGACCCTTCTAAGATGCATCAACGGACTTGAGTCTTATGATGGCGGATTGATAACTGTTAACAAGAATCCGGTGCATATTGATGATAAGAAGAATCTTCGTCAGATCCAGAAGAAGATGGGTATGATCTTCCAGGGATTCAATCTTCTGGAGAGACTTGATGTGTATCAGAACGTGGCTCTTCCCATGAAGTTCTGGGGGATCCCTACTAATACACCCGAGGCAAAAGAGAAGATATTAAAGCTCATCAGCCTTGTGGGACTTGAGGAGAAGGTTCATGCAAAGCCCAGGGAGCTCTCCGGCGGACAGAAGCAGAGAGTAGCTATAGCAAGAGCTCTGGTGCTGGATCCTGAGATCCTTCTTTGCGATGAAGCAACAAGTGCCCTGGATCCGGAGATTACAAAGGGTATTCTGACTCTTTTGCAGAAGATCAACAGGGAAATGGGCATCACCATCGTGGTGGTTACTCATCAGATGGAGGTTGTTAAACAGATCTGTCAGAGAGTGGCGTTCTTAAGCCAGGGCAAAGTGCTTGCGGTTGGAAAGCCTGAACAGCTTTTTGTATGGCCCAAGGAACATGAGATCAGAGATTTCCTCAGGGAAGAGAGTGACAAGCTGCCGACAACCGGCGTGAATCTCAAGCTCTTTTTCTTCGGAGAGGGCAATCAGAGGCCCATCGTTACTCAGATGTCTCAGGAACTCCACACGGATTTCAATATCTGCTGGGCCAAACTTGAGGATTTCAGAGAAGATGTTTACGGAAGCCTGGTTCTTAACATGGATGAGAAGGATCTGGAGAGAGCCTGCGCATTCCTTGATTCCAAGAATGTTACCTGGGAAGTGATCCCGAGATGATCTGTCTGTCGCCGCAGCAATGCAGTGACAAAAGAGTCTGATTACAAGTTATTTTGGAGGTTTTTAAAATGTCTGGAATTTTATCCAATACCGGCATGCATGCAATCATATGGAAGGCCTTTACCCAGACCCTGTACATGGTATTCTGGTCCACCTTCTTTTCAGTAATAATAGGTTTCATCCCCGCCATAATTCTGACGCTGACAGCGCCGGACGGCCTTAAGCCCAACAAAATCGTATATGAGATCTTAAGCTTTATCGTGAACGTGTTCAGGAGCTTTCCTTTCATTATCCTGTTGGTTATCCTGATTCCCTTCACCCGTATGGTTGTTGGCAAGTCCATCGGAACAACGGCGTCCATCGTGCCTCTTACAGTATCGGCTATCCCCTATATTGCCAGGGTGTTTGAGACAAGCCTTCGCGAGACCAATCCCGGCGTTATTGAGGCAGCAAGATCCTTTGGGGCATCCAACTTCCAGATCCTTATGAGGGTCTATGTTAAGGAGTCAATTCCCAGAATGCTCAACGGTATTGTGCTTCTGGTTATTTCTCTTGTGGGTTATTCCGCAATGGCAGGAACCGTTGGTGGCGGCGGTGTCGGTGATATTGCCATCCGCTACGGATATCAGCAGTACAAGACGGATTACCTGATTGTCTGCTCCATTATTCTGATCATTTTCGTTCAGTTTATACAGATGCTTGGAAACCACATGTACAAGAAGATGAGCTGATCCCCGGCATGAACATTACATGCCCTGCAACTTTTTTGTTCATATAATGGGGAGAGTGATATAATAATAGTAAGAGCAAAGGCGCTTGAATATAAGGCGGCCTTTGCTCTTTTTTATTCAATAGGAAATTCCTTCGGATTTCCTATTGAATAAAAAGCGCTCCGCTAAGGATGCGACTGGTGCGCAGATGAATTTTGCAAGCTAAAGCTTGCGCGCACCAGCGCGCAAAGAGTCGCGAGCGACTCTTTG
>JAILFT010000045.1 GCA_024697425.1 Butyrivibrio sp.
CATCGGTATCGGTAACGCAGCGACCCTCACCAGTATCTTCTCCATCATGGCGGATATGGCTGAGGTTGACGAGCTCATAACTTCCATCAGAAGGCCCGGCATCGTGTCCGGCATGGCAACCTTCGCAAGAAAGATCTCCTCGGGTCTTTCCGCTGCCATCATCGGATTCCTGCTCTCAGCCGTTGGCTACGATTCAGGCATCGCCAATCAGGGCCTTCGCCAGGCGGTTTCAACCCAGCGGGGCATCGTTATGATCTTCGTATTTGTTCCGGCTCTTTTGATGGTTCTTCTCATCATCGTCGGATACGTATTTCCTCTTACGGGAAAAGAGTTTAAGGTTGTCCAGAAGGAAATCGCAAGAAGGCGCGGCAATGACAGTTCCGTGACCACCGACGAAGAAAAGAAGATCTGCGAGAAAGTTACAGGTCTTTCCTACGACAGGCTCTGGAACAGGGACAACGCAAGACCCGGAGCAAAAAGACACTGATGATAACAGGAGATGATTCCAATGACTGATATATATTTTCTCGGAGAAGGCGGCTTCTTCGAAACCATGGAAACAGAGAACGAGGCATGGTTCAGGGACTATGTAAAGCAGGGAACCTTAGACAGCTTTGACGGCACAAGACTTCGCTACTACTATGCGCTTCCGGATTCTCCCAAGGCCATCGTCACCATGGTCCACGGCATGGCTGAGTTTTTCGGCAAATACAGAGAGTACGCCTGGTACCTGTATCAGGCAGGATTCGGAGTATATTTCATGGAACAGCGTGGCCACGGCTATTCCGAAGGAAAGGGACCGCAGCACGACGTTATCTGCATCGACAGCTATGACACCTACGTGGAAGACCTTAAGTGCTTTGTTGACAACGTGGTAAAGCCCTCTGCCGCATCTCTTCCGATGCTTCTTATCGCCCACTCCATGGGCGGCTGCGTGGGAGCTCTTTTCCTGGAGAAATACCCGGATGTGTTCAAGGCTGCAATCCTAAGCTCACCCATGTTCAAGATGAAAGGTGCCAATTATCCGGCTATCCTGCAGTTCCTTATAGGACTCTACGCCAAGATATTTGGCAAGGAAAAAGAGCTTGCTCCCGGCCAGAAGCACTTCGATCCCTTTACAAAGCTTGAAGTCAGCAGCGCTGTATCAAGGCCAAGGTTTGAGTATCAGCTCAGGCAGCGCCGGAACAACGAAAACTATCAGACCACCGGTGCCTCTTTTTCCTGGGCTCTTGCCAGCATGAAGGCCACCGCAAAAGTCATCAAATACGCAAAAAAGATAACGATTCCCGTGACGGTAATGACAGCCGGGCAGGACCACCTTATCGATCCTGCGGGGTACGAGGCCTTCAAAGCCGCAGTTCCTTCTGCCGCGTTCCACCACTACGAGAACTCCCGTCACGAGATCTTTAATTCCGATGAAGCCTCCAGGAAGCAGTATTTTACAGATGTCCTTGAAACTTTGGATTCATATGTATCACTTTGATAAAACATGCAGACTAACAGCTTTGACAACAACTTAAGAGAAAGCTTCATTTCCGGCTCGGGAAGGCGGTTTGCTTCCGATGCCAAAGGGGATTTCCACTACACCTCCTTTGAGACCAAGAACCTTCTTCGTTCCTACTCTCCCGAAGCTTCCTCTCCCCTTCTTTACAGGAAGGCATCCTTTGTGGAACTTGAGCCCCATGCGGTCTTTTCCAGGGACCGCCTGTGGGTTTCCTTCAATATTGTATCCGGCACCACCGGCCACCACTATGTTCTCAAGGACATAATCGAGCTCCTTCGTGCCATCGACAATCACGATACCGTAAGCTACGGCAAGCATCTTGAATTCACTCATGATATTTCTGCCTTTTCGGATACTTCAGCAAAGATCATCGATTTTCTTTACGCCTATTTCAGGGATCACCAACTTCGGGACAATTCCATATCCCTGGTGCAGCGGGGGTCCATCTCCTACACCTATGCCAAGGGCCACGCCAAGCAGATTGAGCTCTTCGGCCATGAGATCGACGACTTCTTTGATATACTGTCAGAGATCCGTTTCCTCAACACGGACTTTCGGGCCAGATACACCGAAGAGCGGCTTCTTGAGATCTCCCCCGTATTCCCGCCCATTGATCTTCACATTGAAAAAGACAAAAACGGCATAACCTTCGAATCCGGCTCTTTTACCATGTTCGAGGGCTATTCCCACATATATTTTGAACGCAGACGAAAGCTCCACAGATTTCCAAGGGAGAGTGCAAAAGAGATTCTGCCCTTCCTTCGGTTTTTGTCTGCCCGCCGCACCGAGAACGAGCTGTTTATCTCGGAAAAAGACCTAACGCTGTTTTCCACAGGTCTTTTCCCTGTGCTGGAGCAGTTCTTTAATGTAAGCTGCGACGGCTTTGAACCGGCAAAGTATGCCCCGGACCTTCCGAACTTCAGGATCTATCTGGATCTTCCGGATCCCTTCACCCTGACCTGCGCTCTGCAGGCGGTTTACTTTGAAGGGACATATCAGGAGACGATCTATAACATCTTTGAAGATAAGGGAAAAGAGCCTGATGCGACAGGTCTGCTTAAGGCATCCACTCAAGTAAAGCGCAGCCTCTATCTTGAAAATCAGGCCGCCAAAGCGGTGAGCCAGCATTTTGACAGACTAAATGAAAAAAAAGGGCTTCTGATACTGGAGGGCGACGATTCTTCCGTAGACAAGATCTATTCCTTTATTTCTGACGATATAGCGGTGCTAAGCCGCATCGGCGATGTGTACCTGTCGGACTCCCTTAAGCAGGTCCGTATCACCTCCGAGCCTTCCGTAAGCCTCGGGGTTTCCGTTGTTTCAGATCTTCTCCAGCTGTCCATTGTTCCGCTGAACATGACCGCTGATGAGCTGAACGAGATTCTTACCAGATATGACAGGAAAAAGAAATACTACCGGCTCTCCTCCGGCGACATCCTAAGACTTGCCGGTGATGAGATGGAGCTTTTGTATTCATTAAAGGACGGTCTTGGTCTTACGTCAAAAGAGATACTGGAGGGCCACGCTGCCATCCCCAAATACAGAGCTCTTTTCCTGGATGAGCTTTCCTTGCGGTCGCAGGAATATGAGCACACAAGGCTCATTCGTGGCGGCGATTTTAAGGAGCTTGCCTCTTCCTTCTCAATGGATGGGGACTATGATGTTCCCGTGCCGGAGAGTTTAAAAGACGTGCTTCGTGATTACCAGAAGACAGGCTACAGGTGGCTTTCGCTTCTTAAGAAAAACTCCTTTGGCGGAATACTCGCCGATGACATGGGACTTGGAAAGACTCTGCAGGTCCTCTCCTTCCTTCTCTTCCAGAAGGAGGAAGCAAAGAAAAAAGGCGTCAAAAACAGATGCTCTCTTATTGTGTGCCCCGCTTCACTGGTATATAACTGGCAGCATGAGATCAGGAAATTCACGAGGGACCTTAACTGCGAGCTGGCTGTTGGCATAAAGCCTGACCGGCAGAGGATCACCTCGGAAATAGATGAGGAGGAGACGGACGTTATCATAACCTCCTATGACCTCCTTAGAAGAGATATAGACCTGTACAAGTATCTGTCCTTTGAGTGCATGATCATTGATGAAGCTCAGTTCATCAAGAATCCTTCCACTCAGGTGGCAAAGGCTGTGAAGTCAGTGAGCGCCTCCTTTAAGGTTGCCTTAACGGGAACCCCCATCGAGAACAGACTCAGTGAACTCTGGAGCATCTTTGACTTCTGCATGCCGGGATATCTTTTTTCCTACAAGAAATTCAGAGAGCTTCTGGAAGTGCCTATAGTCCAGGACAAGGACAGCAGCGCTATGGAGCGCCTTAGAAGAATGATATCGCCCTTTGTCCTCAGAAGGCTCAAAAAGGATGTTCTCACAGACCTTCCCGACAAGCTTGAAGAGAATATTGTAACCGCCATGACCGAAAGTCAGAAGAAGCTATACGATGCCCACCTGCAGAAGGTGAAGCTCCTTGTAAGCTCCAAGGATGAGGATGAGATCAAAAAAGACAGGATAATGATCCTGTCCGAACTTACCCGCCTTCGTCAGCTGTGCTGCGATCCGGGACTTATATACGACAAATACGACGGCGGAAGCGCCAAGGCTGACCTTTGCGTAGAGATGATAAAGTCCGCTGCAGAGAGCGGCCACAAGGTGCTTCTCTTCTCACAGTTTACTTCCATGCTGGAGAGGCTCACGCTCCTTCTGCGGGAAGCCGGAATCAAATACCATCTTCTTACCGGTTCTACCAGGAAGGAGGACAGGATCAAGATGGTGGATGCCTTCCAGGAGGATGACACCAACGTGTTCTGCATTTCCCTGAAAGCCGGCGGTACCGGGCTTAACCTGACAGCAGCAGACATTGTGATCCACTACGACCACTGGTGGAACCTGGCTGTGGAAAATCAGGCCACTGACAGAGCCCACAGAATCGGTCAGAAGAACGTGGTCACCGTCTACCGCATAATAATGAAGGACAGCATTGAAGAGCGCATCATCGAGCTTCAGGGCAAAAAAAAGGAACTGGCGGACCAGCTCCTTGATTCCGATGCACTAAAAAGTCCAAGCCTCACAAAGGAAGAGCTGCTTGAGCTTCTTGGCTGATACTCTTCTGTCTGGAGAGCTCTGCGATTATCTGCGCAAGCACTTCCTCGAGAGAAAGATTTTTTTCATCTACTGTTACATCAGCGTACTTCTCATAGAGTGCGCTTCTTTCGTTGTAGAGGGCCACAAGGGACTGGCCTTCTCTCATGACAACGCCCCTCTGTCTTACGTCGCTGAGGCGCTTTGTAAGCTCGTCCATGGAAACCTTAAGGTAAACGATACGTCCGATATTCTTGTAGTGATCCATGGCTTCCTTGCCGTAAACCACGCTGCCGCCTGTGGCAATGACTGTCTTCTGAGCTTCAATCTCTGAGTTGATGCGGTTCTCAATTGCAATGAATCCCTCAACTCCTTCCTGCTCGATTATCTCGGAGAGCTTTCTGCCCTCCTTCTCCTGGATTACAATGTCTGCATCAATAAAGCTGTATCCCAGGATCTTGGCAAGGATAACGCCCATTGTGCTCTTTCCTGAAGCAGGCATGCCCACCAGGATGATGTTGTCTTTTTTCATAATGTATATAACTCCTCTTTACTTCTATGGTTCATATTTAATGCAGGTCACAGCACCGAATCGATGATTCCTCCGCCAAGGACATAGTCCCCGTCGTAAAGAACCGCGGACTGACCCGCAGTTATTGCTCTTTGGGGTTCATCAAATTCTATGATGGCGCATTGTCCGCCCTCTGTAATGGTCACTGTGGCGGGCTGCTCTTTGTGTCTGTATCTTATCTTGGCACTGCACCTGAAGTCTTCCGTCGGCATCTTGCCTGTTATCCAGTGGAATTCACGGACCTTTAGCCTCTTCCTGAAAAGGTCGTGATCATCAGCCAGCACCACCCTGTTGTTCTCAACGTCCAGCCGGAACACGTAGAGCCTTCTGTCAGCAGGAATCCCAAGTCCTCTCCTCTGGCCTATGGTGTAGTTTATGATTCCCTCATGGGTTCCCAGTACATTCCCCTGAAGATCCACAAAATCGCCCTTCGGATACTCTTTTCCCCGGTAACGCCTTATCATGGCGCCGTAGTCGCCGTCCGGAACAAAGCAGATATCCTGGCTCTCCTTCTTATGGGAGTTCACAAAGCCGTACTTATCCGCAATCTCACGGGTCTCACTCTTCTTCATTCCACCAAGAGGGAAAAAAGTGTGCGCAAGCTGCTCTTCGGTGAGATCATAGAGAACATAGCTCTGATCCTTGGCAGGGTCCACAGCCTTCATAAGGTACAGGTGTCCGTCCTTCTCCTCAATTCTGGCATAGTGGCCGGTCACTATATTGTCGTAGCCCAGCTCTTTGGCCTTGTTGTAGAGGATGTCGAACTTAAGGTATCTGTTGCAGCGAATGCAGGGATTCGGGGTCTCGCCCCTCTCGTAGCTGCAGACAAAGGGCTCGATGACCTTCTCGGTGAACTGGGCCTCACAGTGATAAATGTTGTAGGGGATTCCCAGCTTCTCGCAGACCGATCTGGCATCGGTGGTGTCCTTTAAACTGCAGCAGGTACCAAAAAGATCCTCGCCGATCATATCATTTTCATACAGGCGCATGGTGCATCCCATGCAGTCATAGCCCCGCTCCGTCATGATGGCCGCCGACACACTGCTGTCCACGCCGCCGCTCATGGCTATAAGAGCTTTCTTTTCCATAATGTGCTCCTGTCTTTTTTTAAACAAATACTTCCGTTTTTGGACAAAAGACATTGTACCATAAAGTAAAGGGGTGTCAAATTGACAGAGGCAATGCATTACATCTTCCAGTTCATGGTCACCATCTGCTGCCTTGTCATATGACTGTAGATACTGTCACTGTCTGAAAGGGCCTTGGGGCTTCCCTGCTCGGCAATCGTCCCATCCTTAAGCACGACAATATGATCCGCATTTGCTATTGTCCTCATACGGTGAGCTATGATCATAACTGTCTTGTTTTTTATAAGCCTTGACAGAGCCTCCTGTATTGCAGTTTCATTCTCAGCGTCAAGAGAAGCAGTTGCCTCATCAAGCAGTATCACGGGAGCATTCTTAAGAAAGGCCCTGGCAATGGATATCCTCTGGCGTTCACCGCCTGAAAGCTCACTTCCGTTCTCTCCGATAAAGGTGTTGTATTTATCCGGAAGCAGTTCCACAAACTGCTGACAGTTGGCCAGCCTTGCAGCTTCCATAACCTCTTCATCCGTGGCGCCTTCCCTGCCGATACGGATATTCTCCATGACTGAATTATTAAACAGAGTCACATCCTGGAACACAATGGAAAAGTTCTTAAGAAGCGTCTCGGGATCGACCTTTGAGAT
Source organism: Butyrivibrio sp. (assembly GCA_024697425.1). Classification (GTDB taxonomy): domain Bacteria; phylum Bacillota; class Clostridia; order Lachnospirales; family Lachnospiraceae; genus Butyrivibrio. The sequence continues at coordinate 6,883 of JAILFT010000045.1, forward strand.
GTCCTCTCCGCCCAGTGTGATTTTTCCTTCACTGACATCCCAGAATCTTGCAGCCAGCCTTGATATTGTGGTTTTTCCGCCGCCGGAAGGACCGATCAGAGCAGTAACCTTTCCCTGTCTTGCAGTAAAGCTTACATCCTTAAGGACCTCCGTATCCTCCGAGTACTTAAAGCCCACGTGGTCAAAGACAATATCATAGCCGTCATTATGCATCTCTTCCGACCCCGTCTGGGCTTTTGTCGAAAGAACCTCATCAAGCCTCTCGCACTGTATGCCGCAGGAGATGATCGCCGCAAAGTTCTGCAGGGTGATCTGCATGGGATCGTAGAGTCTTGCCACCAGCATAAGGAACATGAAGAATGTGAGCAGTGATATCTCACCTTTTGCAAAAAGAGCTCCTCCAACCACGGCAGTTGTTCCTATGCCGATCTTGAGGATGATAGCTGCAGAGTTGACATATACCGCCATTTTAAGCTCGGTGAAAAGAGCCATCTTCTCAACGTTTCTTATCTTGTCCTCCAGTTCGTCCATATACCTGTCTTCGGCATTGTTGGCTCTTAAATCCCTTATGGATTCAAGACATTCCTGTATTCCGTCTGTCATGGTTAGTTTCACCGCAGAGTTTTTTCTCACAGCATTTTTCTCCGCTCCCGAGCAGGTGATGATTATGATAAATGCAACAGGGATAACCCAGAAGCTTGCCAGCACCATTCTGAAGTCAAAGGCAAAGAAAAGACTTACTCCCACAAGAATGACGGAGATCACCGCGCCTATCAGTTCCGGGATCCAGTGGCTTGATGCAGTCTCTATCTGTGCGCAGTCCCCATGATATTGGTGGTCAGATCCGAGATATTCTTTTTCCCGAAATAAGAAAGCGGAAGCTTTCTGAGCTTTTCGGCTATGGTCGTTCTTCTTACGCCGCTTTCCCTGTAGGTTGTAAGGAAGGTTGCATTGTACTGAACAAAATTTGATACGGCTATCAGAAGAATAACAGCCACAGAGGCTGCCACATAAAAAGGTATGCGGCTTTCTGTAAGATTGTTCTCCAAAAGATCCTTTATCAGACTGTAAAGTATTCCCGCAGGCATCATCAGGATGATATTGGTCACAGCAACACAGACACATGCTCTTATCATGTCCTTTGCGCCCTGTGTTGACAGCGCATATTTATGTTTTAATCTCTCTATCATCTTCATGCACCTACCTTCCACTCAATGGATTTGGAATACTCATCAAACATGCGCTTATACAGCCCGTTCTTTTCCATAAGTTCCTCATGAGTTCCTTCCTCTATGCATTTTCCGTCATCGCAGACAAAAATCCTGTCGGCATTCATGACGGTGCTGAGTCTGTGGGCAATCATGATAAGAGTCTTGCCCTTTGCCAGTTCCTCGAAAGCAGCCTGAACTTTTGCCTCATTATCGGGATCCGCAAAGGCTGTAGCCTCATCAAGTATAAGTATGGGAGCATCCTTCAGCACAGCTCTTGCAATGGTTATCCTCTGTTGTTCACCTCCGGACAGATAGGTTCCCTTCTCTCCTATGACGGTATGTATCCCCTTGGGAAGCTTCTCGATGATATCCATGCACTGGGCTTTTTTCAGGGCATCCAGGACTTCCTCTTCGGTTGCATACGGGTTTGCCATACGCACATTTTCAAATATCGTTTTCTTGATAAGCCTGCTGTCCTGGAAAACGAATGAGATTCTCTTCATCAGCTCTTTTGCGGGAATGTCCTTTACATTGACGCCTCCAAGAAGGACCTCTCCATCACTGACATCAAAGAATCTGACCATCAGCTCAGCGATGGTCGTCTTTCCGGAGCCCGAAGGTCCCACCAGTGCCACATGCTCTCCCGGAGCAATCTTGAGAGAAACATCCTTTACCGCATCCCTGGAAGCTCCCTTATATCTGTAGGTCACGTTCTTAAGTTCCACGCTGTTATCCGCCGGATTTTTTCCCGACTTATTATCAGGCAGGGGCTCAATCTCCATGATGGCCTCCACACGGCTCAGGGCATCGATAAGAGTCATCTCAGCCTCTCCGGAGTATGCCACTTTGGTAAGGGCCACAGTGATAAGGGGTGTTACGATTATGTAGTACATGATGTTCAGTATCAGCCCCGCTGTTACTCCATCCTTGGAAAAGGTAAAGGCAGCGATCACGATAAAGGCAAAGATTGCA
>JAILFT010000113.1 GCA_024697425.1 Butyrivibrio sp.
CGTGACCATATCCCTGCCGTTGTGCTTATGATAATAGCCCTCGCTGATGCCGGTCCGCTGATAGAGAGACTTCAAAGTCTCCATATCCTCCTTTGACACGGTAAAATCAGCCGATGGGTCTTCGTAATATCTGTCTATATATTTGCGGTAAAGAGCCGTAACTCCCGCGGAGTACTCCGGCTTCTTCATGCGGCCTTCTATCTTGAAGGAGTCGATCCCTGCCTCGATAAGCTCAGGGATAATCCCAATGGTACTCATGTCCTTAAGGCTTAAAGGATAGCTCTCTCCACGGCTTCCCCGGTACTCATAGGGAAGTCTGCAGGGCTGTGCACAGCGGCCTCTGTTGCCGCTCCTTCCGCCAACCATGCTGCTGAAAAGGCATATCCCAGAGTAGCAATAGCACATGGCGCCGTGAATGAAGGCCTCCACCTCAATGTCGGCCTCTTTCCTTATGGCAGCCATCTCCTGTATGCTTAACTCTCTTGCGGGAACAACTCTGACGCAGCCAAGGTCCTTAAGGAGCCTTGCTCCATGTACTCCCGTTACAGTCTGCTGAGTGCTGGCATGAAGTTCAATCCCCGGGAACTCATCCCTGATAAGCCGCATTACGCCGTAGTCCTGTACGATAACACCGTCCAGCTTCTTCTCTGCAAAGGGAACCATAAAGTCATAGAGCTCACCGAATTCCTTCTGCTTGATGAGCGTGTTGACTGTCATATAAATCTTTTTTCCATGGATATGGGCATAAGAAATAGCGTCAAGAACCTGATCCCTGTCAAAATTGTCAGCATAGGCTCTTGCGCCAAATTTGGAACCCCCAAGATAAACGGCATCGGCACCTGCATTAAATGCCCCCACCATTGTTTCATAGCCACCGGCCGGTGATAATAACTCTACTTTCTTCATACTCGCCTGCGCATAGAAAAGGGCTGTCCTCAGACAGCCCGCTTAACACTTACTTCTTGTTACCCTTAACCTGAGTCTCTAACTGAATGATCTTCTTGGAAGAATCATCGAGCTTGGCCTGCAGGTTCTTGCCGTTCTTCTCAGCGTTTTCCAGCTTGATTTGTGTTGCGATCAGCTGATGCTTGAGATCGTAGAGTTCCTTCTCCTTCTCGGAGAGCTGTTCCTCCATCATCTCGATCTGCTTCTTGGACTTGAAATAGTCATCTGCAATATTCAGCTGTAAAAGAACATTCTGAGTATCGATGGGCTGTCTCTTGAAGCCATCAATCTTGTTGTACTCTGCTATCTTATTATTGATATATGAAGCTACCTTCTGGAGGTACTCCTCACTCTCGTATCCGCTTAATGTGAAAACCTTGCCCCCGATGATAACCTCGGTATCTGTCTTAGATGCCATGTTACTCCCCTCACGCAGTGAATTATTGGTAAAACGTCTATACCATTATAAATCCCCATCACCGGGCATTTCAAGCCCCAAATGATGATATGCGGTATCGGTAACTACCCTGCCTCTGGGAGTTCTGTTGATGAGTCCGTTCTTGATAAGATAGGGCTCGTAAACATCTTCTATGGTGCCGGGATCCTCTCCTATGGCTGCCGCCAGGGTATCCAGTCCCACCGGGCCACCGGCGAACTTATGGATCATGGTAAGAAGAAGGTTTCTGTCGGTGTGATCCAGGCCCAGCTTATCCACATCCATAAGATCAAGGGCCGTCATGGCCACATCCTCAGTGATCCTGCCGTCGTACTTGACCTGGGCGAAGTCTCTTACCCTCTTGAGAATCCTGTTGGCAATTCGCGGTGTTCCGCGGCTCCTTCTGGCCATCTCCAGGGCGCCCTTCTCATCCACCTCTACGTCCAGTACCTTCGCAGACTGCAGAATAATCTCACAGAGCTCGTTCATGTCGTAGTACTCCATCCTGTGGATCATACCGAACCTGTCCCTTAGAGGTGCTGAGAGCATTCCCGCTCTGGTGGTAGCTCCCACCAGGGTAAAATGAGGAAGATCAAGCCTTATGGACCTGGCTGTCGGTCCCTTGCCGATCATGATATCGATGGCGTAGTCCTCCATGGCGGGATAAAGCACTTCCTCCACCTGTCTGTTGAGACGGTGTATCTCATCCACGAAAAGCACATCCCCCTCCTGAAGGTTATTGAGGATGGCCGCCATGTCTCCCGGCTTCTCAATGGCCGGTCCGCTGGTGATCTTGATATTGACTCCCATCTCATTGGCAATGATCACCGAAAGAGTTGTCTTACCAAGTCCGGGAGGGCCGTAGAAAAGAAGATGATCCAGACTGTCTCCCCTCTTCTTGGCTGCCTCTATGTAGATCTTAAGGCTCTCCTTGATCTTCTTCTGGCCAATGTAATTGTCCAGACTCCTGGGCCTTAAGGATCCCTCTATTTTGCTGTCTTCCACATTGGCCTCTGCGTCCATGCCCCTTGCGGAAGTTACTATCTTACGCTTCTCCATCAGAACATCTCCTTAAGAGCAAGTTTAAGCAGCTTCTCCGTATCCGAGGCTGCATCTTCGTTGGCTTTCAGGACCTTCCTTACTGCCTTCATGGAATCGCCGGAGTTGTAGCCAAGTGCAACCAGAGCAGCCACAGCCTCATCCCTTGCAGATGAAGCCTCTCCAGAAAGATCATCCACGGTCACTGCGCCCGCGCCGCCACGAAGCATATCATCCTCGGTAACCTTGATCTTGTCCCGAAGCTCTAAGGTGATCCTCTCTGCAGTCTTCTTGCCGATTCCCGGAGCCTTGGAAATGGAGGCGGAATCCCCTGCCATTATGGCAAACCTAAGGTCATCCGGTGTCATCACCGAAAGAATTGCCAGTCCCCCCTTAGGTCCTATCCCGTTTACAGAGATAAGCATCTTGAAAAGAGACAGCTCATCCCTTGAAAGGAATCCGAATAACGTGAAGGCATCTTCCTTCACATTGGTATAGGTATAGAGCTTCACCGACTCTCCGATGCCGGGCATCCTGTCCATGGTTGATCCCGATATGAAGACATTAAATCCAACGCCTCCTACGTCCACCACGCACAAGCCCTCTTCTATATTCTCAAGAATACCGTTTACATATGCTATCAAAACAGCTATTACTCCTTTATCTCCATATTTCTGTTACTTCCCATCTCCCTTAAGAAGATACAAAGTGACCACTGTAATTATAATGGCCACAATAACCCAGCCTACGGCAGAAGCGCCAACCCCATCAATACTAATGAGCTCCTTGAATTTGATGAAGCCCATCTGGAAGATTGTTGCAATCAGAATAAAGGGAACAGCAATAGCAGACAGCGTATTAAACTTGGATACCATCCTGTCTCTGGCTTCTCCCACCAGAACCGATACTTCATCTGTTACAGAGTCCCTGATCCGATCCAGTTCATACTTATCAATAAGGAAAGAGCACAGGCTCTTCTCTATGTAATTGTTCCTGATGCCCACCTTCTGATACTGCGTCGACAGCTCAAGCACTCTCTTATTGAACTTCTCAATCTTCTTCCTGTCGTTGATGGCGGTCTTACTGATATCATCGCTTATATCAAGCATACTGCTTCGAAGATCCAGAAGCTCAATGATATCCTTAACCAGTCGTGAATTTCTGTAAGAATCACCGTTTGCGGTATCAAGATACAGGCGAAGCGCATTCTCCTCACCCAAATCGCTTTGGCCGCTGGAACAGGTAAGGATGATCACGTAATTGAGATCCGCATATATACAGGTCCTGTAATCCGGGAAAAGAAACTGCTCATCACAGCATTCATGGTAGGTACCGCCCACAACATTCATACAGATTGCCTTCAGCATCTCCGTGTTGTGCCTTATGAGCGAAGCATCCAGTTCGGCATAGATGATCCTGACAGCGTCCTCGGTCATCTGAGCCCCTGCGCCGCTCTCCGGGTCCTTCCACTTCCGGATATCTTCCTCCCAGTAAGTCAAAGGAATATTATTCCTGGCATAATCATCACTGTAAACGCTCTTGTTCCTGTCGCTGTTCCATTTATATGAAATCCCAAGACTCTTCTTGACGTTACTTCCGTTGTTTCTGAGAACTTCGAGAATATCTTCATACCTTATCAGCGAAAACTCTCTGGGAGAATCGGTAACATCCCCGCTTTCCGATATATACCACGGATCTGATGTCACTGAAAAAGGCTTCCCGGAAAACTGCGATTTGTCAGCCCTGCATTTGCTGTAATCTCTTCTGTACTTGCCCGTCTCAATGAACAGTCTCTTCTCTTCAATCTGTTCCATCTGCTCGATAAGGGAAGCCACAGGAGTCAGATCGTACACCCCATCCTTATCAATGTCCCGATTGACAGATATCATTACCTTGGTAAAAGAACCTTCGTCATCCCTTACATATTGAGGAAACGCAGTAACAACGCAGCCTTCCTTCCTGGCATATGCATATCCGTCATGTCCCTCGGACACCTTGTTCCAGATAGCTGTCTTGACCTCTTTAAGTTCATGGCTGTGAGTCCACACATTTAAATTGCGGATGTCTATGGTTCCATTGGCCTTCTCTTTCTCATAGATCTCATTGTCCTGTTGTCTTATCCGGTCGCACTCATCATGGAATTCCTGTGACAGTTCCCGCTCAAAATCCGTGGTAAAAAGATCTGTATCTGTGTTCTCTTTGAGTCTGGCCACAGCAAAGTCAATAAGTTTAAGTCCCTTGTCTGCTATGGTCCTATGGGTTTCATGGGCATTTCCCGGCTTACCGGCTCCCAGTTTGCAAAAGATAGCATAAATTGTGGGAAAAGATACTTCCTTGTTCCTGCCCTCATCTATTGAATTGACATATTCCTCCAGCTTTGATAAAACTCCGCCTTCTGAGTTAAGTGCCTGAAACTCATCTGCAGTAAGCTCCAGATACTGCCTTATGAGCCAGAATGCCGAAACGCAGTCTATATCCGGGTATTCATGCATATGAACAAAGATCTCTTCCCCTGCATCAAAGCTCTTCCTTAGGTTTGCAAGATATTCAGGATGATTCAGAACAGCTGAAAAAGAGCTGGAAATCCCATTTCCCTGATGATGATCGAAACACCCCATTTTAAGGCTGTTCCCCACATCGATCCATACCTCATTGCTCATGACATTTTCGGTACTCTCCGTGGGAAGTCCTTGTTTCTCGAATTTATACGTATACCTCTCTTCACTGCCCATATGGTTCCCCCTCAGGAATCATTATATCCGAACATCCGTTCTATTTCAAGCACAAAAGATTCTCGTCAAAACCTCAAAGAAGCTCGCCCATTTCCTTGATGGAATCAAAGATAACATCCGGCTGAACCTTGGAATCCGGCACTTCCGAAAGCTTGGTCTCACCGGTCAGCACCAGAACTCCCTTTGCTCCGTTGTTTACGCCGGTGGCAACATCAGTATAGATGCGGTCTCCCACGAAGGCGATCCTGCTCTTCTCAACTCCCGTTGCATCCACGATCATGTCCACCGTCTCCTTAAAGGGCTTGCCCACAAACTTGGGGCTCACCTTGGTGGACAGTTCAATGGCCGCACACATGGCGCCGCAATCAGGGATAAAACCGCCCTTTACCGGACAGTTGATATCAAGATGCGTAGCAAGAAACTCAGCCCCCTGCATGATATAAACGCAGGCATTGGACAGCTTCTCAAAATTCAGGGTTTTATCAAAGGCAACAACCACAATATCCGGAATCTTCTCACACTCAGCATGTGTCATTGCCGCCTTTCCGTCTCTTTCGGATTTAAAAAGATCTATCCCCGCATCCCGAAAGCTCTTTTCCAGCTCGGGAGTGCCCAAAAGATAGACGCTCTTGTCAGGTCTTGTGTTCTTCAAAAAGCGGATCATCACATCGCCGCTGGTCATGATCATGTCCCGTGTGATGTGACAGTTCATCTTTGCCAGCTTTTCTATATAAAGCTCTGAGGTCGTCGAGGAATTGTTGGTGAAAAAGATATATCTTTTCCCGGATCTCTTCACAGCCTCCAGAAAATCCAGAGCGCCGTCAAGGATGTCATTTCCAAGATAGAAGGTTCCGTCCAAGTCCAGCACGAACAGTTCCGTCTCCTCCAGTACTTTTTTCTTAAGTTCCAAACTTTGTAACACTTGTGTCATATTCTTATACCAGATTCTGATTATTTACATGTTTCTCATACAAAAGGACATTGTCTCCCGCCCTTATCACGAGATTTCCGTTGGGGATCATGGCCTTGCCGTTTCTTCTTATCATGAAAATGAAGCTCTGCCTTGAGATATCAAGGTCCTTTATTGCCACGCCGTTCCAGGAGTGGCCCTCGCCAATGACTATGTCCTTAAGAGCGATGGGCTGGATCTCTTTGGTCTTCTCAGCACACATGACAATAAGGTCATTTTTCTCAAGAACCGCGCTGCCTCTGGGAATTATGGTTTCTCCCCTTCGCTGTATTGCCACTATCATAATATCCTTGGGAAGGCCTATTTCACTGATCTTCTTACCTGCCCAGCCGTCCCTTTCGGAAAGCTTCACCCTTATGAAGTGGATGTTCTCCTCCTCCGCAAAGGCGCCCACGGTCTTAAGTCTCTGATACTGCTCAACGAATCCCGCGGAAATAATACCCGTTGGAATGGCAACCATGCCAACCCCCAGGAAACTGATGATGATTCCCAGTATCTTGCCGGTGATGGTCACGGGATAAATGTCTCCGTAGCCCACAGTCAAAAGAGTCGAAGTAGACCACCAGATGCCTGAAAAAGCGTTCTGGAACACATCCGGCTGCGCATCGTGCTCTACGCTGTACATACAAAGGCTTGAGGCCATCATCAGTATAAGGATGATGAACACAGAAGCCATAAGCTGCTGCTTCTTGGAGACAATGACTTCGGTTATGACATTGAGCTGGTCATAATAAGAATTGATTCTGAAAAGCCTTAAGATCCTTGCCACCCTGAAAAGCCTGAACACAGCGCTTCCCATAGGGAAAAACACGGGCAGGTAATAGGGCAGGAAGGACAGAAGATCTATGATTCCCGCAAAGGAAAATATGTATTTGATAAGGGATTGTGATTCGGATAATTTTGGATATAAAGCCTTCGCGGTAAAAAGACGCAGCACATAATCCACTGCAAAGAAAAATACCGTAACTGCTTCAATAGTAAGGAGGAGCCCTTTGTAGTGCTCCTCCATATAATCAAATGTGATTGCAAATGCAGCAAAAAGATTCAGCACAAGGGCTACTATGCTGATGATGTCGTAAAGTCTGTTGATGGGTTCATCAACAACACCGGTGCTGACCATGTTAAATACCTTGGCCCTTACACGGTTTACGTCTCTCCCCAAACATTTACCGGGTTTGCTTCCCTTAGTATCTGTCATTTCTTCTCCCTGTTTTTGCGCTTGCCAAAGCTCTCCATTACAAGGTCGCTTACATCCTGAAGATAATCAAGGCTTCTCTTCTTGTTCTGGGCCTTGATGCTCTTCTTCTCAGCCTTGGACATGTTCATGGTGTCGTTGTCCTGACCCACATACCACGCCTTGGTAGAGCCTTCCCCCTTTATTGTAACTCTTCCGACATTCTCTATTGTATCTGAGGATTTCTTGGAGTACTTTCTCTCGCCGCTGCTCTTTTCAGCCTTGGCTGAAGTCTTCCTGTAGATAGACTTAAGCTCCTCAAGATCGCCTATATCGGATTTGCCACTGTCTTTTTTCCTGGTGTCGGCCTTTCTGCTGTCGGCTTTTCTGGTCTCAGCCTTTTTGCTCTCGGCCTTTCTGTTCTCTGCCTTATCGGCATAGGCCTTTCTGCCCTCGGAAGACTTTCTGTCGCTTCTTCTGCCTTCTGAGTCTTTGGATCTTCTTGTCTTGTATCCGCTCTCGCGCTCCTCGCCGTCACGTCTTCCACGGCCTCTTCTTGGCTTATCCTCGCCGTCGCGTCTTCCGCGGCCTCTTCCGGGCTTATCCTCGCCGTCTCTTCTTCTGAGTCTCTCACCGGATCTTCTGTACTGGTCTCTCTTGGAGTCGCGCTTCTCAAACAGCACAAGGTCCTGAATATCTGCGCCCATCTTGAGCTTCATGAATCCTGCAGCAAGCTGCTCGGCTGTGTACTCACCCTCATCAACCTTCTGATTGACGAACTCCAGAGCAGATGTGATATCCCCGTTCTCGATGATATCAATAACCTCGGCAAAGACCTTCTGGCTCTTAGCCCTTGTGATCTCTTTTGCCCCGGGAACCCTTCTCTCCTCGATCCTGGTGTGGCACACCTTCTCGATCTCGCGAAGCTTATACATCTCTCTTCCGCCCACTAAGGTAAAAGACTTACCGCTCTTGCCGGCACGTCCCGTTCTTCCGATCCTGTGGACGTAATACTCGATATCCTCAGGGATATCAAAGTTAAACACCGCCTCAACACCGCTGACATCGATGCCTCTGGCTGCCACGTCTGTGGCAATAAGTATATTGATCCTGCCGTTTCTGAACAGGCCCATTACTGTATCACGCTGGTTCTGTGACAGATCTCCGTGAAGTCCGTCGCAAAGATATCCCTTGTCCTTAAGTGACTTTGAGAGCTGATCCACCATTTTCTTGGTATTGCAGAAAATAAGGGATCTTGCGGGATTGTAATAGTCGAGAAGTCTTACAAGGACCTCTTCCTTCATCTTCTGGGGAACTCTGTAGTATGCCTGATCAATGGCTGCTACAGTGATCTCCTTGGGAGTCATCTTGATATACTCCGCATCCTTCTGATACTTCCTGGTGATTTGAAGGATAGGCTCAGGCATTGTGGCAGAGAAAAGAGCTGTCTGCCTCTCCTCGGGCATTCCCTGAAGAATGGTCTCAATGTCATCCCTGAAGCCCATATCCAGCATCTCATCTGCCTCATCAAGAACCAGAACCTTGACGCTCTTAAGCTTCATGGTGTGACGTCTCATGTGATCCATGACACGTCCGGGTGTTCCCACCACAATCTGTACTCCGGCAGAAAGAGCCTTGATCTGCCTGGATATATCCTGACCGCCATATACAGCAAGCACTCTTATGCCGTGCATGTACTTGGCGAAATCTCTGATATCATCTGCGGCCTGCATTGCCAGTTCCCTTGTGGGGCACAGAACAACAGCCTGCAGGTGCTTGCTCTCGGGATCGATCTTCTCAAGGATCGGGATTCCGAAGGCAGCGGTTTTGCCCGTTCCGGTCTGGGCCTGACCGATGATGTCTTTTCCCTCCATCATCACAGGGATTGCAGCCTTCTGAATGGGAGACATTACTTCAAAACCCATCTCCGAGACCGCGCGGATAATTCTGTCATCAAGGCCTGAATCCTCGTACCTTATCTGAGCATCCTCTTTTGCCTTGTCTGTTACTTCAATTAAATCTAAATCTTTACTCATTAAAACTCCTAAAAATTACATGTCCCCGCTCATGACATCCTTGTTCTTGATAAGGTAGTCGCACAGTGAAACGATGGTGAGGACTAAAGCGATCCACATCAGAATCTGTGTTACAAGCGGCATAAATGGTACATTTTCCAGATTGGCAATCATGCAGATAACCATGAACATCTGGAATGTTGTCTTAAACTTGCCCCAGTAGCTGGCGGCAATAACTCTTCCGTTATCAGCAGCGATAAGTCTGAATCCGCTGATGATAAACTCTCTTGCAATGATGATGATAACGATCCACGCAGGGATCCTTCCAAGTTCGATCAGTCCGATCATGGCGCTGCAGACAAGAAGCTTGTCCGCAAGGGGATCCATGAACTTTCCAAAATCTGTTACCATGTTGTACTTTCTGGCAATCTTGCCGTCCAGAAGGTCAGTAAGTGAAGCGATGATAAAAAGAGCCAGGGCAATCCACTTGAAAACAGGATTATACAGGCTGCTCTCAATATTATCGTTCAAAAGAAAGAATACAAAAAAGGGAATCAAAATAACTCTGCATACAGTAAGCTTATTCGGTAAATTCATCACTCAACTCTCCTATCAAATCGTATTCGTTGGAACCTGTTATCAAAACATTTACATAGTCGCCGGTCATCAGTTCTCTCTGAACTCCGGTGATAAAAAGATACCCGTCAATATCCGGTGCATCCTTGTAGGTCCTGGCCACGTAGGACAAGCCCTCATCATCATCCTCATCGGTGATCCTGCCCTCGATCACAGCACTGACAGTCTTTCCAACCATCTTCGCCGCATCCTCAAAGGCTATCTCCTGCTGAAGCTTCATGAGCTTGTTCCTGCGGAGGGTCTTGGTCCTCTCGGTAACCTGATCCGGCATTGTGGCCGCCGGGGTATCCTCTTCCTGTGAATAAGTGAACACTCCCAGTCTGTCGAACCTCATATCCCTCACAAGGTCCATGGTCTGCCTGTGATCTGCAGCTGTCTCTCCGGGGAATCCACTTATCAGTGTAGTCCTGATGCAGATATCCGGAATCTCCTCACGAAGGTGGGTAATAAGCTGCCTTATCTGGGCGTTGTTGGTACGTCTTCCCATGCGCCTTAAGACATCATCTGAGCCGGACTGAATGGGAATATCCAGATACTTGCATATCTTGGGCTCATTCTTGATGGTCTGTATAAGCTCCTCATCAAACTCCTCAGGATAGCAATACAGGATCCTGATCCACTTAAAGCCCTCAATCCTGCAAAGCTCTCTCAAAAGCTCCGGAAGCATTTTCTTCCCATACAGGTCGATGCCGTAAATGGTGGTCTCCTGGGCAACTATGATAAGCTCGGTGATACCATTCTCCGCAAGCTGCCTTGCATCCTTAAGAAGGTCTTCCATGGGAACGCTTCTGTAGGAGCCCCTGACCTTGGGAATGATACAGTAGGTGCAGCGCTTGTCGCACCCTTCCGCAATCTTGAGGTAATTGAAAAGCCCCCCTGTTGTGATGACTCTTTTCATACCGCCCACAGGCTTTCTGTTGACGTCATCGAAGTAGTTCTTGTGGGAAAAGAGCTCGTTCCTCTTAAGGGTCTCTTCTAGGGCCTTTACAACCTTGTCTGTGGAAGTGACACCCAGGATCTCGTCCACCTCAGGGATCTCTGTCTGGATCTCCTCACGGTACCTCTCAGCAAGACATCCGGTGACGATAAGGGCCTTCAGCTGCCCGGATTTACGGCGCTCAGCCAGCTCCAGGATAGTATCGATACTCTCCTGTTTCGCATCATTTATAAAGCAGCAGGTGTTAACAACTGCTGCTTCTGCTTCATCCTCGTCATCTGTAAAGCTGTGTCCA
>JAILFT010000161.1 GCA_024697425.1 Butyrivibrio sp.
CACACATTTTTTTGACGGAGAGATAAGAAGATGATACTGGTGGCAGATGTTGGAAATACTAATATAACCTTCGGAGTTTTCAAGGGAGAGACGCTAAAGAGTTCCTTCAGGATGATCTCCAGGATCGAGCATACTTCTGACGAATATGGCATGCAGATCCTCTCGATGCTGAGCCTTAACGGGATCGACAAGGAAGAGATCGAGGGCGTGATGATCGCAAGCGTTGTTCCCAAGGTGATGCACGCTCTGGTAAACGCCATCGTGAAATACATCGGGAAAAGACCTTATATCGTTGGCCCCGGGATCAAGACCGGCATCAAGATCAAGACGGATAACCCCAGGGAAGTGGGACCGGACCTTATCGTGGATGCGGTGGCAGCCTTTGAGATCTACGGCGGCCCGGTGCTGGTGGTGGACTTTGGAACGGCGACCACCTATGTGACAGTCAATGAGAAGGGCGAGTTCTTTGCGGGAGTGGTTTCTCCGGGAATCAGGATCTCCGCAAGGGCTTTGTGGGAAGGAACCGCCAAGCTTCCGGAGATTGAGATCAAGAAGCCTGAGAGCATCCTTGCCAAGGAGACTATCTCCAGCATGCAGGCAGGACTTATTTACGGCCAGATCGGCCAGTCCAAGTACATCATCACCGAGATGAAAAAAGCTTCCGGCTACCCGGACATGAAAGTCGTTGCCACAGGCGGTCTTGGAAGGCTTATTGCCGAGGAGACTGAGGAGATAGATATTTACGACCCTACACTTACACTTAAGGGTCTGCAGATTTTATATGAAAAGAACCGCAGGCACAAACCACAGAACAAGGAGTTTGATGACCAGGATCATCCCGAGTGATAAGGCGGTTTAGGAGAGAATTATGGGTGCTAAGGAATTTGAAGACGAGTACAAAAAAGAATTTGAACAGAACATAGATAACAGCGGGGACGACCTTCACATCGACGAGATGCAGAAGACCAACAAGGGAAGGGTGTTTGAAGAAAACGCCGGAGGCAGAGTGGTGCTTTGCGGCGCCAATGCCTACGAGCAGAAGTATTACTTCAATCCGGTATTCAAGCAGATCCCCGAGAGCATCAAGAAGGAACTGAACATCATCAGCGTTCTCTTTACCCAGGAGGCGGGCGGTATCTTCACCATCGTCTTTGAGGAGGACGGCAGCATCTCCATTGAGACCAATGCCGATGAAGAGGACATCACCTATGACGAGATCACAGCGGGACTTCTTGTAAGCGAAGTAAGAAGGAAGAGACAGGACCTCTTTGAGGCACTGGGGCTCTACTACAGGATCTATGTGCTTCACGAGAACCCGGCGGATATCCTTGCGGATGAAGACTGAGACAGAAATCTTCGAATTTCGTGAGCAAAGCATGTTCCGGCGAGCGATAGCGAGAGCAGAACTACCTTGATAAGGAATTTTGATTTATGGCAGGTTACGGCAAGCTGCAGATTGGCAGCGTAACTCTTGACAACAACATAATACTGGGACCGATGGCAGGGGTATCTGACCTGCCGTTTCGTGTTTTATGCAGCGAAATGGGAGCCGGCATGGTGTGCATGGAGATGATAAGCGCCAAGGCAATCCTCTACAGGAACCGCAACACCAACATGCTGCTGGAGATCCACGAGAACGAGCATCCGGTGAGCCTGCAGCTCTTTGGCTCCGAGCCCGAGATAATGGCACAGGCCGTGGAGATGATAAAGGACAGGCCCTACGACATCCTGGACGTGAACATGGGATGCCCCGTGCCAAAGATCGTCGGCAACGGCGAGGGTTCGGCTCTTATGAAGAACCCTAAGCTCATCGAGGAGATCGTGGCGGCTCTTGTGAAAGTGTCCGACAGACCTGTTACCGTTAAAATAAGGAAGGGCTTCAATGAGCTTTCCGTTAATGCAGTTGAGTGCGCATTGGCGGCGCAGCAGGGCGGAGCGGCAGCAGTTGCCGTTCACGGAAGGACAAGAGAGCAGTTCTATTCAGGCAAGGCCGACTGGGATATCATCAGACAGGTAAAAGAGGCAGTGAAGGTGCCGGTTATCGGAAACGGCGATGTGGTTGACGGGCAGAGTGCAAAGCGGATGTTCGAGGAGACCGGGTGCGACGGCGTAATGGTGGCAAGGGCAGCCCAGGGCAATCCCTTTATCTTCCGGGAAATTAATAGCTTTTTTACCCGGGGAGAGGCGTGTGAGAGGCCGACGCAGCGTGAAGTTTACGACACAGTCATAAGGCATGCCGACATGCAGCTAAAATACAAGGGAGAATACATCGGAATCCGTGAGATGAGAAAGCACGTGTCCTGGTACACCACAGGAATGCCGGGGAGTGCGAGATTCCGCAACGAGATAAACCAGATGACGGATATGGAGTCCCTAAAGAGCGCCTGCGCCAAGGTCATGCTGGGAGAGTAAAAACATACGTTGACACACCCAGATATAGACTGTATAATAGCAAAGTTAAAAGGAGCTAAAGATTGTTGGGTTAGTACCGATAAATATATAGTGAAAGCCGAAGTGGCGGCGATTTAAACTTTGTGAAGGGCAGGAATCAGGAATGGAAGAGAAGAAGAATATTTTAACTTATGAAGGTCTCAAGAAATACGAGGATGAGCTTCACGAGCTGAAGGTAGTAAAGAGAAAAGAAGTTGCCGAGAAGATCAAAGAGGCAAGAGAGCAGGGCGACCTTTCAGAGAATGCTGAGTACGATGCAGCTAAAGACGAGCAGCGTGACATCGAGGCAAGAATTGAAGCCCTTGAGAAGATTCTCAAGAACGCAGAAGTTGTTGTTGAAGAGGATGTAGACCTCAACAAGATCAGCATCGGATGTAAGGTTAAGATTCGTGATCTTGAGTTCAACGAGGACCTTGAGTACAAGATTGTTGGTTCCTCTGAGGCTAACAGCCTTAAGGGCAAGATCTCAAATGAGTCACCTGTCGGAAAGGCTCTTATCGGTGCCAAGAAGGGACAGACAGTTTCAGTAGAGACACAGGCTGGCGTCCTTAAGTACAAGGTACTTGGAATCGAGAGATCTGAGTAATAAATTTGATTTTGGAGCCGGCGATCTGAGAGTAGGTCGTCGGCTTTACTTTAATAATAAGATGCAGATGCGCAGCAATGCTGTTGCGGCATTGAGCAGTCAAACCAAGCACAGGAGGAATTATCGTGGCAGAGAATAATCAGCAGAACAATCAGCAGAATGCACCGGCAGAGGACGTGGGACGTCTTCGTCAGGTCAGAAGAGACAAGCTCTCCGAGCTTCAGGCTCAGGGAAGGGATCCTTTCCAGATCGTGAAATATGATCAGACCCATCATACACAGGAGGTTCGTGACAACTTCGAGACACTTGAGTTTGTTGCACCTACAGACGAGGATGGCAGGGCACTTGTAGTTCCCATGTCAGATATCCCCGCAGAGAAGATCGTTTCCCTTGCAGGACGTATGATGAGCAAGCGTGTAATGGGTAAGGCTTCCTTTGCAAATCTTCAGGACAGAGACGGCCGCATGCAGCTGTACGTTTCAAGAAACGACCTTGGTGACGAGGCCTATGCTGATTTCAAGAAGATGGACATCGGCGATATCATCGGTGTAAAGGGATTCGCCTTCAGAACCAAGACCGGTGAGATTTCCGTTCATGTAAAAGAGCTGGTTCTTTTGTCCAAGTCTCTTATGCCCCTGCCTGAGAAATTCCATGGACTTACAGATACAGAGATCAGATATCGTCAGAGATACGTTGACCTTATCATGAACGAGGATGTTAAAGAGACCTTCAAGAAGAGAAGTGCGATCCTTCGTGAGATCCGTAACTTCCTTGCAGAGCGTGACTTCCTTGAGGTTGAGACTCCTATGCTTGTTGAGAACGCCGGCGGCGCAGCAGCAAGACCTTTCATCACACACTACAATGCCCTGGATGAGGAGAGAAAGCTTCGTATTTCACTGGAGCTCTATCTTAAGAGACTTATCGTCGGCGGTCTTGAGAGAGTATACGAGATCGGCCGTGTATTCAGAAACGAGGGTACAGACACAAGACACAACCCCGAGTTCACACTTATGGAGCTCTACCAGGCATATACAGATTATGAGGGAATGATGGAACTCACAGAGTCCATGTTCCGTTATCTTGCCGAGAAGGTTTGCGGCACAACCCAGATTCCTTACGGCGACAATATCATCGACCTCGGAAAGCCTTTTGAGCGCCTTACAATGAACGATGCCATCAAGAAGTACGCAGGCGTTGATTTCGACGCAGTCAAGACAGACGAAGAGGCCAAGGCTATTGCCAAGGAGCACCACGTTGAATTTGAAGATCGTCACACCAAGGGCGACATCATCAACCTCTTCTTTGAGGAGTTCTGCGAGGAGAAGCTGATCCAGCCTACATTCATCATGGATCACCCCATCGCCATCTCACCTCTTACCAAGAAGAAGCCCACAGATCCCGAGAAGGTTGAGCGTTTCGAGCTCTTCATCAACACCTGGGAGATGTGCAACGCCTACTCCGAGCTCAACGATCCTATCGACCAGCGTGAGCGTTTCGCCGCTCAGGATGCCAATGCTGCAGCAGGCGACGAAGAAGCCGAGCACACAGACGAAGACTTCCTCAACGCCCTCGAAATCGGTATGCCTCCCACAGGCGGCATCGGCTACGGCATCGACAGACTTTGCATGCTGCTCACCAACAGCCCCAGCATCAGAGACGTGCTGCTTTGGCCGCAACTTAAGTCGCTGGAGAAGTAAAAGCCAGCATCTAAACATAAATGAATTCGAGAGCCATCTGGCGGATAAAATACCGCCAGGTGGCTTTTTTTCTTTTATAAAAACAGATATAGTAGAAGATAAGTATTTTGAAAAAAAGAGCCAATTTTGGACTAGAGTCAGACAATATGAGTCTTGGAGCTAACAGATGAAAATAATGGTCAGTGCCTGCTTGTTGGGGCATAATTGCAAATATAATGGTGGCAACAATTACAGTGAAAAAGTTGCGGCGTACATAAAAGGGCATGAGGTCATCCCTGTATGCCCTGAAGTGGAAGGTGGCCTTCCGGTACCAAGGATCCCATGCGAAATAGTAAATGGCATAATAACTAATAAGAAGGGAGAAAGCAAAGATAAAGAATTCAGATCCGGTGCTGAGAAATGTCTTCAAAAAGCCATTACAGAAAAAGTAGATCTGGTGATTCTCCAGTCAAGGAGTCCTTCCTGTGGGGGGATAATGCCACACATTGAAATAAAGTGTTTTACAGGAAGAACTGAAGAGAAGAAAAAAGAATGTGCTGAAAGAGTTGCGGAAGTAATTGCTGAGACACTTGGATGTAAGACCAAGAGTGTTTCTGTTGCAATTAAAGATATTCCGGAGGAAAACTGGAAAGAACAAGTATGGGATAAGAGCATTGTTCCGGATGATCAGTATTTATATAAAAGACCAGAATATACTTGTGACTAATAGGAGTATCAAAAGATGTTGCGGATATAATTAGAAAACATGTATCTGCAGTCTGTGAGGAGACATAAATGTTGATAAAAAGAATATATGAAAATGATGATAGAGCAGATCAGTTTATAAATGAAGCATTCACAGACTTTGCTAAAAAGAGTAATGTGGATTTGAATTTT
>JAILFT010000208.1 GCA_024697425.1 Butyrivibrio sp.
GGCGGAGAGCTCTGCCTCCAGCTTCTCCATTACTTCCTTGAGCTTGTCTCTCTCCACGGGCTTTAAGATATACTCTCTGACGCCGTTTCTCATCATCTCAACGGCATAGGAGAAGTCGTCATAGCCGCTGACCGCAATGGCAATGGGCGGTGAATCCAGTTCCTTCATGGCCTGCACCAGCTCGATGCCGTTCATTTTGGGCATGCGGATATCGGTGAATACCACATCCACCTTCTTCTCCCTGAGCACCTCCATGGCCTTGACGCCGTTGGGGCATTCTATAACCTCATCCACAGGCACACCGGTTCTCTTTATCATAGTGGCGATGCCCTGTCTTATTAACTTCTCGTCCTCAACTACCATCACTGTACGCATAACGCTGTCCTCTTAGTTCGCATTTACGGGAGTGGGTCTGTTTCCATGACCTTCCCGCTTAGTTCGCATTTACAGGAGCAGGTCTGTTTCCATGACCTTCCCGCTTAGTTCGCATTTACAGGAGTGGGTCTGTTTCCATGACCTTCCCGCTTAGTTCGTATTTACAGGAGCAGAGCCGATCCCCACGCCTGTTCTTTTCATAGGGATCTTGACCCATACCTTAGTATAGCATCCCTCCATGGCTGCAACATCTATTCCGTATCTGTCGCCATATTCCATCTTGATCCTGTCCTGAACGTTCTTAAGTCCGATTCCGTTTCCTGAGCCGCCGCCGGTCTGGATTTCGCCTGAAATCTTTCTTCGAAGGACTTCCAGTTCCTCCTCATTCATTCCCCGGCCGTTGTCGGTGATTTCGATGGTGCAGTCATCTCCGTTGACGATTCCCTTGACATAGATCGTGGTATCGTCAGCCAGCTCTTCGATGCCGTGAATGATAGCATTCTCGATGATAGGCTGGAGACTCATCTTCGGTATCTTCTGTCTCATGATCTCATCTGACAGATTAACCGAAAGATAGATCTCATAGTCAAAACGAAGATTGATAAGAGCCATGTAATTCCTGATATATTCCATTTCCTCAGAAACCAGAACGGTGTCAGAGGTCCACTTCATACTGTAGCGAAGGAGCTTACCAAGACTTGTAATTGCATCGGAGATGTCGTAGTCCTCCTTCACCTCGGCCATCATTTTGATGGATTCCAGAACGTTGTAGATAAAGTGAGCATTTATCTGGTTCTGCAGAGCCTTGATCTGAGAATCCTTAACGATAACCTCTCTGTTGATGTTCTCCTTCATCAGCTCCTCTATGTTATCAAGCATTCGGTTTACCTGGTGAGCCAGTTCGCCCATCTCATCGGTGTCGCCACCCTCAGGTGTTCTCACGGAGAGGTCTCCGCTTCTTACCTGTCTGATGGTGGTAAGAACCTCATAGAATTTCTTGAGAACATGATTAACAAGAAGGTCGATTACAAAGGTCAAAAGAACCAGTATAATGATCATTCCTATGATGAAATTAGTCCTCAGATCGTATACATCGGAAAGTGTCCCTGAAATATCATCCACGGAAACCAGGGTTCCTCCAAGCTCCTGGATATACATGCCTGAAATGATCCTCTTGGATGACTTGTTGTAACTGGTCCTGATTCCAACACTCTCGCCGGCTTCCGCTGCAGTCCTCATCTCTTTTGCCAGGGCTGTAGCAATATCCTTGATGCTCTCGTCCTGGTTGCTTCCGTAAATGATCCTGCCGCTGTTGGTGACAAAGCAGCTGCTCTCTCCCTCAATGTTCTCATACATGGAGGGGAACATGGTCTGCATTCTCATGTTGGCTTCAATCACACCGATGTTGCCATACTGCCTGTCATTAACAGGGGTAATAAGTGCAAGAAGCGGTGAGGGGTCGGAAGTTGCAAAGAGCCTGTCGGTGTAATCAAACACCCATCCGCCCTTTCCTGAAAGCGCATACCACTCCTGCTTCTGAAGTCTCGTATGGTTGAAAAGAACCGGCATCATCTCCTGAACGTTGTCGTTGACCGCATAGGCTCTCACACCTCCCAGAACCGGGTTGTTGTTGATGAGTCTCTCCAGTGCCGCAACATCAGTCCTGTATATGGATATCCATTCCTTTGTGGAATAGCTGCCTCCTGTGGCTGCCGTAATAAGTGCCCGGTTTATTGTGTCATTTGACAAAAAGAACTGGGTGGTCATATTAATGGAGTCCACGTTGGTGGCAATACTGTCCCTTCGCCTTTGCATGGTGGATTCCATGAAGCTTACATTCTCCCTGATGCTTGACTGCTCCATGTTGTAGAAAACAATGCCGCCAAGTATCGCAACCGGAATCATGACAAACAGAAGGACTATGCCGGTGATCCTTGTATTCAGTTTCAGGCCTTTAATCCAGGCCCAGCTTTTTCTTAGCTTCCCTGACATATTGTAATTTCTTTTCCTGAAGCTGGTCGTATCCCAGCTCCTCTCTCTCTTGTTTGAAGTTCTCTAATATCTCATCAAACTCTTCATCGCTCTCCGAAAGAAGCAGCGCCGGAAGAGTCTTACTCCAAAGGTTATCTATTCTGTCACTGATATACGCATCCTCTGTATCCGAAGGAAGGATCACATCGTACTGGCCGGTATAGGCGGAATACTTGTAGGTCCACTCCTCCAGCTGAGCCGTGGGACCGCTGTTCTCCGGTCTCCACTTGAGCTGCATTACATTGTCCTGGAACATCCAGTAGGCATCATCCGCTCCGTAGAGCTCGTCATAGGTGGTTCTGTCGGTATTGAGAAGGTCAATGATCTCAGGCTTTACAACCTCCTTGCCGTCTATAATATCGTAGGTTACTCCCTCAACTCCAAGATATACCAGCTTCTGTCCCTCTTCAGAGAGCATGAAATCAATGAACTTTATCGCTCTGTCGGGATATTTGCAGTTCTTGGAAATAAAGGTTATGGTCCACCCGCTGACGGAAGATGTTGGAAGAACGTGGTCGTCCCGGTTTTTGTTCTTGGGTCCATCCACAGCTATGTAGATGCTGTTTGGATTCCTGGCATAAAGAGCTTTCTGCTGTGAGGCCATATCCGTGCGCTGGTAAAGCATGCAGAAATACCTTCCCTCTGCGATCTTCTCTTCCATCTGAATTCTCTGGTCGATGAAGATATCCGTGGCCAGATACCCTTCATTGGCAAGTCTTCTGAACATCTTGAGCCATTCGATATATTCCGGGTCCGTGTCTCTGTCATAGAGTTTCCCGTCTTTCTCATAGGGAACCGCCAGGAAGTTCTGAAGATACTGGTCAAAAGAGACAGAGCCCGTATCGTCAAATATGTGAGACCCCACAGGTATAAGTGGCTTGCCATCAATCTCCGGGAACATGGCCGCTGCCTTTTTTACCGCAGCTTCAAAACCTTCAATGGTGGTCATATCCGGGCTTCCTATTGCCTCATAAATGTCCTTGCGAACAAGGAAGGTCTGGTTTGATCCGATATTGTTATTGTTTTCAACATCGGCAGGGGTTATGGATGAATTGGGATATCCATAGATATTGCCGTCGGGCTGGGTGTACCAGCTGACAGCCTGGGGATCTGAAACCTCCCAGAAATAGGGATCGTACTCATCTGCAAGTTCATTGAGGGCATAGACCATATCCCCCTGAATGATCTCGTTCATCTGAGGTTCCCACCAGCCCAGGGTGATAAGATCGGGAAGAGTTCCCGATGCAATGAGCGCATTGAGTTTCTCCTCCTCATTGCCCTGAGGTGTTATGAAATTGATGTTAACTCCCGTCCTTTTGGTGATCTCTTTGGAAACCGCATTGTGGCCCCAGGGAGTGTTGTACCAGGAGTAGTTGATGTACCAGTCAAAGGTCACCGTATCCTCCGGCAATGTGTCTTTTTCAGACACAGAAACAGCCGGGGCTGAATCAGTCCCGGCGCCTGTGGCACCGCACCCGGTAACTAAAAGGGCCGTGAGTGCAAGTGCCGCTGCTATGTTTCTATCTTTTTTATCTTTAAGTTTCATAATTATCAAACACCATGGTAAACAATTGCTGCCTGCAATCATTATACACCAATGCGACGAAGCGGGCGAGTGCTCACACTCATCCGACCACCGGCTGCAACAGCAGGTACTCTGCGCCTGTTATACCATATGATCCCCGTATTACTCCTTAACACTTCCTGCTGAAATACTACTGATGATGTACTTGGAGCAGAATGCGAATACGATCATGATGGGCACTACCGAAATAGCTACACCCAGGTAGATTGCACCCTGATTCTTCTGAAGATCCGTAGCCGCATTGAGGGTTGAGATCATTACAGGAAGAGTCATCTTCTTGGGTGTGTTCAACAGGATCAAAGGAACAAGGTAGGAGTTCCAGTTTCCAATGAAGGTTCCGATTGACATGGTTGCAATTCCGGGAGCCATGATGGGAAGCACAATCCTGTGGAAGATGTGGATCTCTGAAGCTCCGTCAATTCTTGCTGCTTCCATAAGAGACTTGGAAAGTGTTGCCTTAACGTACTGACGAAGGAAGAACACGATTCCGGGTGAAGCAATTGCAGGAATGATCAGCGGAATATATGAATCGATAAGGTGCAGCTTCTGGCAGAGGTTGTAGAAACCGATAAGAGAAAGCTGACCGGGTATCATCATGAATACTACGATAATCTTAAATAAGAGGTTGTTTCCTTTCCACTCATACATAGCCATTCCAAATGCTGTGATAGCAGAGAAATAAGCTGTTAAGAGGGTTGCCGGGACAGCTACTTTTAAGCTGTTGAAGAATCCCAGGAAGAGATTCACGTAGTCGAAAAGGACTACCCAGTTATCATGCAGACTGTGTCCCGGCAGAAATGAAAAGGAATGCGTTATTTCTACACCTGAACGGGTGGCATTCACCATCATTAACCAGAAAGGAAGGAAGCAGGTAACACCCAGTGCAATGAGAAGTATGTAAAGAATGCATCTTTTGATCTTTGTTGCCACTGTCTTAGTCCTCCTTTCCGCCGATGAACTTGAATTCCATAATGGAAACAAAAAGTATTATGAAGAACAGGGTATAGGCAATTGCCGCAGCAAAGCCAACCTGATGGGTTTCAAATCCAAATTTGTACAGATACATAACCGTAGTCTGAAGTGTTCCTCCGGGCTCACCTGCTGTGGAAGGTCCGGTCATAAGAAACGGCAGATCAAAGAGCTGCAGACCACCGATAAGTGATGTAACTGCTACATACAGAAGGATGGGTCTGAGAAGGGGAAGTGTGATGCTTCCGAATACTTTCCATCTTCCTGCTCCGTCAATGGCTGCTGCCTCAAAGTAATCAGTAGGAATACCCTGAACACCTGCCATGAGGATGATAAAGGAATTACCGAACCACATCCATGCCTGGATCACACCGATTACGGCCCATGCCGTACTCCTCTGTCCCATCCAGTTGATCTGCTCATCAACGATGTGTGACATCATGAGCAACTGGTTGAAGGATCCATACTTCCAGTCAAGAAGTGTCTTGAACAGGAATGCAACGGATGTTGCTGCAATAAGGTTAGGCAGGTAATAAACTGCCCTGAAGATACCAAGACCTCTGAGTTTGTACTTAATGTCAGAGAAAACAATGGTAAGAAGGAATGCAAGTCCCAGCTGAAGCACAATGTTCAGGGACCACATTTTAACTGTGTTGTAAAGTGAGCGCCAGAAGAACTTGTCTTTTAACACTCTGGTATAATTGGCGATTCCGTTAAAGGTCGGAGTGCCATATCCTTTATAAGTTGTAAAACTGAGATACAGTGTCCTTACTACAGGGTAAACACTGAAGATCAAAAATACGATGATGAAGGGGAGAACAAACAGATATGCTGCGTTATTCCTGTTTTTCTTCCTTGTCTTCGTTGCTGCTTTCATATTGCCTCCCGGTCAGATCTTTTTTGAAAAATATCCGGGGCGAAAACCTTCGCCCCGAATACTATATGAGATAGAGATAAAAAAGAATTATCTGTTTACAGTAATCTCAGGGTATGTAGACTCAACAACATCATAGAACTCGTTGATAGCTGTCTCTTTGTCTGCCTCGCCTGTCTTGATGGCTGTGATAGCTGCGCCCCAAGCATCGCCAATGATCTTGTCATATCTTGTAACCTTTGAATAGTCGATGCCTTCAGCCTGCTTAAGCCAGAATGAGTAGAGGTGCTCACCGCCGTAGATGTCGTTTGCATCATCTTTGTGCTTGTCAAGAACAGATACAAGTGAAACTGTGTCACCTTCTGACTTCTCAATCCACCACTCAGCTGTCTCCTCATCAAGTGTTACCCACTTTACGAAGTCCCAAGCAAGATCTTTGTGCTCAGACATAGCTGAGATACCGATGAATGTACCACCACCGAATCCGTATGAAGGACCTGAGCAAACGCCCCACTTACCAGCGTTGTCGCCTACGTTGTCTCTCATTGTAAGAACGCCCCAGCTGGGAAGACCGAATGCGAATACTTCTGTCTTGTCAAGATCCTTAGTAGCCTCAGCGAATCCCTCTGCATCCCATACGTTGATGGAATCATCAGCATAGCTCTGAACAGCTGCTGTAAGGATCGGAACCTCACCGGCCATAGCCTGGTACCAAGGTGTTGACCACTGGTTAGCATATGCTGTAAGGTCATCCTGGTAAAGCTTTACTACGAGGTCCATGTAGTCAAGTCTAGCCTGATCTACATTAAGTGTGTCATTTACTACCCAAGCAGAATCGCCTGAGAAGTAGTTGATCTCTGCATCTGATGCGAAGATTCTGTAACCTGCATCCTTGAGCTTCTGAGCTGTATCAAGGATTGTGTCATAATCAGCAAAGAGCTTGCCAATCTCATCGGGATCATCTGTTCCGAATACTTCGGTAGCGATGTCTCTTCTGTAGTACATTCCGGCAGGTGTGATCTGGTAAGAGATTGCTCTCTGGATACCGTCAGCATCCTGACCAACTTTCCAAACGTAGTCAACGATCTGGCCTGCATAGTCCTGAGCGTTGTAAGGAGCTGCGTTCAGATCCTCGAAATATCCTGCCTCATAGAAGTCCTCAAGCATCTGAGGCTCACCTACGATGATGTCAGGTGTTGTCTGTCCGCCGTTAAGAGCTGTCTGAACCTTTGTTACATAGTCAGCAGGCTCAATAACAACTGTCTCGATCTCAGCATCGTGAGTCTCTACATAGTGCTCAGCGAAGGTCTGAAGATCCTTAGCCAGTGTCCAGATAACGAGTTTCTCGCCGCTTCCAACCTTCTCTGTGTTGGTGTCCTCTGCGGGTGCCTCGGTAGCCTCTGCTGTCTCAGTAGCTGCTGTGTTGTCTGTTGTGTCAGCTGCTGTGTTAGCGCTTCCGTCGCTTCCGCATGCTGCAAGTGAAAGTGTCATAACACCTGCAAGTAAAGTCGCTATTACTTTCTTGTAATTCATTTACTTAATCCTCCCTCCAAATAGCGTTTGTTGGTTATGAACTCATTATAGAAATCGGGAGGGCACAAAAAAATGACACCTTTTTTATTAAGGTGTCATTTTTTAAAAACGTTTTAAAACTGTTTATATCAGGCTATCGCAACAGTGATCTCCTTTACCAGACCATCTCTGATATCCTTGGCAATATCGCCGCTTGCAGTGCTGCCGCTGACATTCTGCTCCCTGCCGTCGGCATACTTAAGTGTCATACCTGTAATGCTGTATCCGCCCGGGAAGAAGTCGCCCTTCTTATTGAACTCGTAGGTAACCTTAGTCTTTCCAAGCATTGTGGAAGATACGAAGCATCTGCCACCCTCTTCCTTAACAAGATACTCAGGGATTGCAGGCTGTGGTTCAAATACCAGCTCCCCATCCTTAAGGGTAAAGAGCTGTCGGCCAAAGAACATCAGCTTCCACATACTGATAAACTCGATTGTGGAGCCCGAAAGTCTTGCAACAAAGCCCTTGCCGTGGATCTGTTCGTTGGGGTTGAAGCTGCTGGCGATAAATGAAGAATTCTCCAGTGTGCTTCTTCCGTAGACTTCCTTATCAAGGAAAGGAACCGCTGCCTTTTTGAAGTCCTCGAAGAACTCCTTGTACAGGCCGCTTCTTATGAGCTCAAGCAGGTACTTGTACTCCATGTGGAGCCAGATGGACTCGTTCTCAAGCCATCCGGGAGTAAAGGACTTACATCTTCCAAGCTCGAAGCTTGCATTCTCAAGGGAAGCATTTACCTTGTACATGGAAAGCTTCTTATCATAGAGGTCGCTGCCCTTAACTCTCTCGTAGAGCTTCCTCTTCTCATCTTCCGTATTCTCAAGCTTAAGGAATCTTACAGGTCCCTCAAGGAAGAACGGCACCTTTCTAACCTCAAATTTCTTAGGATAGATGCCCTCTTCGTCCTTGTCAAAGTCTGTAACTTCATATGTAAAGTAAGCGGGAGCAATTCCGTCTCCAAGGTCGAAGGCCTTGGAAATACCCTTCTCGATCCTCTTTGCAAAAAGATCAAGAATAGCCGCAGCTTCCTCAGTATTGAGAGTCTTCATATCTCCTGAGAGCTTGTCGTAAACAAGCGCTCTGTACTCTTCCTTGGCATCGTTTCTCTTGTTCCAGGCATCCAGATCCGTGGTAAAAGAGCCTTCGATATCAGCAAGCTTCTTGGCAAATTCCACTGTTTCTGCGGGAAGTTCAACCCCTGCGCCAAACTTTCTTATGGAATCTCTTGTGTATCTGATCATGCGAAGGAGCTCATAGGTCTCATTCATGGAAGATCCGAACATTCCGGGCATTCCGTTAAGAGCATCGTACCAGCCGGGCTTTCCGCCTTCCATCTCAACACCCATTCCCTCTGCATCAAGTGCTGCAAACTTTACAGCTGACATAAGGAACAGCTTGGAGATCAGGGTGACATTGATCTGGCTGCCATCCTTTGAAAGCTCATAGGAGCCGCCCTTTGCGGCATTATCTCTTGCAGTCAGATAGTGGTACTGACGAAGTCCGTTTTCTGTCTCTTCATATTTCTTAGCCCTGGGAAGGATCTTAACCTTGGCTTCGAAGCTGCCAACCATTGTATCAAGAAGCAGCTCTTTTTCCTTGTCGGGATAAACTTCAAGGAAGTCATCGATAAGATCTAAGTTGTAATCCCAGTGATCTGACCAGTAGCCCTCGCCGAAGTTTCCGTTGATGGTCTCGCAGGCGCTTTCCATAACCTTAGCGAAAGTCTCGTCAATCTCTGCATCTGAGATTCCCTTCTTGGAATCCTTGATTGCTGAAATAAGCTGACCCGGTGTGAAAGGCTGTGCTAACTCAATTCCTGAAAGGACGCTCTCAGGAGCGGTAAACTTGATCTGCTCGATTCCCAGAGGATTGTAGCCGTCCATCTGGATAAGGGAGTAGAATCTCTTGATATTCTCGTCCATGACGATGGGTGAGAAGAAATTGTCGCATCTTCTGTTCTGGTTAACATCGCGGAAGTTTCCGTTGCCCTGGGAATAGAACTCGGGAGACATTGCAAAGTAGTTGTAATCTCTCTCAAGGTCGCCGTGCTTTCTTGAATAAACATAGAAGGTGTGGTCTCCCGGAAGCTTGATGGGAGTACCTCCTCTAAGCACGTTGTCCATATAGTTGTAACGTGTATAATCGTCAAAGGTCTTATCTGAAGTCT
>JAILFT010000047.1 GCA_024697425.1 Butyrivibrio sp.
AAGATGTACTGAAGATTGAGCTCTGCGCCCCAGCCTGATTTAAGGGCAAAGTTAATGGAGATGGCGTTGCCGTCATTGATCTGTGCGAAGGTGTAGGCATCAAGAGGATCTGTGACATGTCCGCAGATTACTCCGGGGAAGCTGTTGCAGGCAAGCATTGCGCCTTCACCTGTTCCGCAGCCGGTGATCACATAATCTGCTGCGCCTGAATTTAATAGAACGCAGGCAAGAATGCCGTTCTGAACGTAAGTGAGCTGAGCCTTGTCCTCAGCTGAATACATGCCGTAGTTAAATACTTCAAAGCCATGGCTGTCGGCAACTTTCTTGAGAGCGCCGTAGATCATTTCATTCTTGGCAGCCTGACTGTTTTCATTTATAAGTGCTATTTTCATATTGAAATCCCTCCGTTAAGATTATAGTTTTTGACATGATTATTTTAGGTCTTTGGAATGTCACTGTCCACGTGGTTTTATCCTTTGTGCAGAATAGTCAAGAAACTGGACAAATGTTACGGAATTGTTAATTTTTCCCTTTATATGGAAAGGGTTTCATGCTATACTAACGAAAGCATTTTGGTTTTTGGATAAATTTAAGGGTGGTTTAGTTTTGGATATTTCAGTTTCAAATAATTACAGAAAAAAGGGACAGACAAGAAGGCTTACATCAGGCAAGAGATCTGCAAAGAGCAGAGCAAGGGTTTCTGCCAGACCTTTTATAATAATCGGACTTTCACTTATTGTATTGGGTGTAGCCGGATTTTTTGTATACAACAATCTGCCTGCAGTTCAGGTTAACAAGGCTATAGCTGCAGGGGACAAATACCTGGAGACATCGGATTATCAGTCTGCTATTGATTCCTACAACGAGGCAATAAAGATAGACAGTCATTCCGTTACAGCTTATTCCAATATGGCAGGAGCATATCTTAGCAACAATGATGCTGAGTCAGCCAAGAAGATCCTCTATGCCGGTTGGGAGAATACAGAGAATACCGGACTTCTTGACAATTACCACACGGTGATCCTCAACGAGGCTGTGGATGCCATGAATTCCCAGACTGCCAATATGAACACGGCACTTGCGATTATGTCCGTACTTAAGGATAATAATACAAGCAGTGACGCAGTAAAGCTTCTTGATGCTGCTTATGACAGGGTATTCAAGGATGCCTATGGATACAATACAGATGCATTCTTCAGATCAGGCAGCACCACATACACATCGGAAAATGGCGATGCAACTTTTTCCTATGCAGAGTATGCCGAATTTGTAAAGGAACTTACAGATATCTATAAGGCGGCTCCTTCAGAGGAACTTAAGAATGTTGTCCTTAAATACGCTGTTCCCGGCCTTGATTCCTTCACCATGAACTACGAGGATGCCCTTTCATATGAGGCGGTCATTGATGAGGTGGAGAGCAGTGTCGGCACAAGTGAGAGACTTGATTCCTTCAGGAAATGCATTGTAAATGCCCGTGAGGTACAGAGCGTATTCAGCGATATCTTTACCCAGCTGGACGTGGGAAATGTGGACGAACTGAGAAATTTTATCGTTTCAGCAGAATATATTTCTCTTAGAGATGTCTTTTTGAATAAAATGGAGACACCTCTTGAGAATACAACATATATTCCCGTCAGCAGGGAGGCTGTGATCTTCAATAACAATGAGGGAAGCTGGAGCTACAGATTCCTAAGCTTTGATGAGAATCCTGCTACAGCCGGAGTTATCACCATCTGGGCCAATTATTTTGAGGACGGCGGTGTTCAGAGATGCGCCATTTCCTATGAGCCTGCCTCGGTTGATGACAGCTATTACCCTCATACCAAGTATTCAGTCACATATCTCAACAGCTATGTGACCCAGGGAAATTCCACCAAGGTTCCCAAAATGAATTACAGACTTGAAACCTCCATTACAATGCAGGACGGAGAAGAGGAAGAGACTATAATAAGTGATTGGGGAGGGCCCAACGAAGCGACAATGGACATAGATACCATTGAGTCCAGAATCCGGGCGTAATACATGATCTGTTTTCTTGCTAGGTTCTTTATCAAAGACTATAACAGGGTTGATGACCCTGAAGTAAGGCAGAACTATGGCATCCTCAGCGGTGTCATAGGCATTGCCCTGAATATTATTCTGGTTATTATCAAAATGTTTGCGGGCTACATCAGCGGGTCCATTGCGATCGTATCTGATGCCCTGAACAATCTATCGGATGTGGCATCCTCTGTGGTGACATTGGTGGGATTCAAACTCTCCGGGCAGGAAGCGGACGAGGAGCATCCCTATGGTCACGGCAGGCTTGAATATGTTGCCGGTCTTATTGTTTCCCTGTTTATCATGGTCATGGCAGTGGAGCTCCTTCAGAGTTCTTTTAACAAGATCCTTCATCATCAGGAGATCACATTTACTCCGGTGGTGGGATTCATTCTTGTGATATCCATAATCATCAAGCTTATAATGTTTGGCGCCAATCTTCAGGCCTCCAGGGCTATAAAAAGTGCCACTTTAAAATCCACGGCAATGGACAGCATTTCAGATGTCTTTTCCACGGGGATCGTTCTTATATCCGTGGCTGTAGCTCATTACTTCGGAGTCAATATTGACGGAATAGCCGGTATTATCGTTGGTCTGTTTATCATGAAGACAGGCTACGATGCCGCAAAGGATACCATCAGCCCGCTCCTTGGCGAGCCCGCTGACAAGGAATTCATTGATGAGGTAAAAGAGACGGTGCTTGCCCACGAGGGAGTTCTGGGAGTGCACGACATTATAGTCCACAACTACGGCCCCGGGAGGATCATGATGTCCCTCCATGTTGAGGTGCCTTCCGACAGAACAATGGTGGAAGCGCATGATCTTATAGATGAGATTGAAAGACAGCTTAATGACAAATACAGGTGTATGGCGGTGATACATCTTGATCCTGTCAGCGATGATGACAGACAGGCAAGAGATATGAAGAGGTGGCTCAAGCTGGTCCTTGAGGAGATAGACCCGAAGCTAAGGTACCATGATTGCCGTATCGTAAGAAACAGGGATGAGGAGCCAATAGTTTCTTTTGACCTGGAAGTACCTTATAAGTATGACATTAAGGACGAGGAACTAAAGCGGATAATAGAGGACCGTGTTAGGGATATGGCCGGGGGATATAAACTGGATATAACAGTTGACAAGGCCAAGAAAGAGGACTGAGAAGGATCAAGAGACCGGGGCTTAAGAAAAAGGGTTTAGAATAAGGAGAGGAAAAAGGTATGTTGTGGTTTGGAAAAATAAGGGAGGATGCCAAGGCGGTATTTAAGGAGCATCCTGCCTCAATTTTGTCGTGTTTTGCAGGCTTTCTTATACTTGGAGTCATTGACGACATTCTTTCAAGGATAGGAGGCATAAATACTGCAAGGGTAGTGCTGTCTGTTATCGCAGACTTTTGCTTTGCAATGACACCGGCATTTGCTCTATGCGAGTCCCATTTGGGTTTTAGCAGGAATAGGGGTGAGTCTCCGGATCTTAAGGACTTTAAAAAGTCCGTCATCTATATCATAGTTCTTTTGATTTCTGCCGGAATGAGCGGCAGATTTGCCTATATCAAATACGATCCCGCAAACCATATAAGCACAATATTTGATTTTGACGTCATCGGCGCGGACAATCCCTTTATGAGATTTTTCTTCGTGTATCTGGCGGCGTGCATTATCGGGGCCGTTTACTTCCTGTACAAGAAGAGCGGCGAGAGCTTTGAGAGCTATTTTGTAAAGGGCTTTCTTGGCACCATGAAGGGCGAGCTGGCCTACGGTGTGGTTCTTCTTGGAGGCCTTTGCATCGTGTGGGTTTTCCAGACTCTGATCTATGATATTGATGCCATCGCAATTGTTGTGGCACTTATCAGCGGAGCCATGGCTTATCCCGCGGTTCTTATCGCACTTTCAAGGCCGGGAGAAAAGGTGAGCAAATTCGGAAAGATCATGATGGGATATGTATTTCCCGGATTTCTTGCTGCGGCATTTATTATTCTTTATGTCTACATCCTGAAGATTGTGTTCACCTGGAAATTCCCCTCCAACGAAGCCTTTGCCATTGTCACGGCTCTTTTCATCTCGGGAATCTTCTTCTGGTCCATGGCCCAGGGGTGCACTGAGGGCAGATACAATCAGGCGCTTCGCATTATGCCCATGTTATTTATTCCTTTTATCGTGATACAGATCATCTGTCTGTACATGAGAATAGCCCAGTACGGCCTTACACAGTCCAGGTATTTCGGAATTCTCCTGATAGTCTTTGAGGTACTCTACGAAGTCATTTATATCCTGCGCTTTCTTAAAGGTAAAGGGATGGAGTGGATTCTTTTCCCGGTGGTCCTTGGATTTGTACTTATTGCTCTGATAGTGCCGGGAGTCAATGTCTGTGCGGCCATAACCGGCTCCCAGGGCAAGGTTGTGGAGCGCTTTATAGAAGACACCCTCTCGGGAAAAGAGCTTTCATCTGCAGATAAGGCCATGGCCAGATCCGCCTATAAAGTCATAAACAGAGAGGCCGGTTTTGAGGGTTCAAGGTTCATCAAAAAGCTTGGGGGCAAATTCCCGGAATTTGACTTGAAAGCTGAGTTTGATCCGGAGGGAAGCGATAGCGAGGATTACGTTTCAAGCGAGTATTATTCTGCCGATAATGATATTACGGGATTTGACACCCTGGGCTATAAGCATGTTGAAGTGGTAGAGTTCTCTTCATATGATTATGATGAGGCTGCAAACATGAAAATTTCAGACACCAAAAAGGTGGAGCTTCGTCACAGGAATGAAGAAGAGCCGTATGCGGAGATTGATCTGTCGGAAACGATCGACAGGATGAGGCAGCTTCACAAAAATGGTGCCGTTCAGTTCGAGTATGACAAAGTGATAGAAGACCCGATCATATTCGATGACGGAAGCCTTTTATATATCACCTACATAAGCTTTGATGAGCAGAAGGATGTACTTACACATCTGTATTTAAACGGGTTTTACCTGCATTGATGAGATAATTTATTAAGGTTTTGTTAAATGCTTGTCATTATCGGGGCTTATGCGCTATACTAGGCAAGGACGAAAGTTCTTTTAAAGATATTATTGTGGCTGCCGCCTGCAGGCAGCGTAGAAAACGGAGGATATAAATATGAGAGGTTCCAAACCTACAGTTCTTCTTATACTTGATGGATACGGACTGAATGACAACCCTGAGTACAACGCCATTGCAATGGCCAATACACCTGTGATGGACGGACTTATGAAGGATTATCCCTTTGTAAAGGGCTATGCCAGCGGACTTGCTGTCGGACTTCCCGACGGACAGATGGGTAACTCTGAGGTTGGCCACATGAACATGGGCGCCGGCAGGATTGTTTACCAGGAGCTTACAAGGATCACCAAGTCCATTGAGGACGGAGATTTCTTTACAAACGAAGGTCTTATGGCTGCAATCACAAACTGCAAGGAGAAAGGCTCTGCACTTCACATGTACGGCCTTGTTTCCGACGGCGGTGTTCACAGCCACATTACACATATTTACGGACTTCTTGAACTTGCCAAGAAGAACGGACTGGATAAGGTTTATGTTCACTGCTTCCTGGACGGAAGAGATACTCCTCCCGAGAGCGGTATCGACTTTATTCAGCAGCTTGAGGACAAGATGAAGGAGCTTGGAGTTGGCCAGATTGCATCTATTTCAGGCCGTTATTATGCAATGGACAGAGATAACAACTACGATCGTGTAGAGATCGCATACAACGCACTTACAAAGGGCGAGGGCAACAAGGCTAATTCTGCTCACGAGTGCATGGTTGAGTCCTACAAGAACGGCAAGACCGATGAGTTCGTTATCCCTACAGTTATCATGAAGAACGGTGCTCCCGTTGCTACCATCAAGGACGGCGACTCCATTATCTTCTACAATTTCCGTCCCGACAGAGCAAGAGAGATCACTCACTGCTTCTGCGACGATGAGTTTGATAAGTTCAACAGAGGAAAGCGTCTTGACGTAACTTATGTATGCTTCACAGACTACGATCCTCTTATCCCCAACAAGGAGATTGCCTTCAAGAAGGTTCTTCTTAACAACACCTTCGGTGAGTGGCTGGCAAACAAGGGCATGAAGCAGGCTCGTATCGCTGAGACAGAGAAGTATGCTCACGTAACATTCTTCTTTAACGGCGGCGTTGAGAAGCCCAACGAGGGCGAGGACAGAGTTCTGGTTAACAGCCCCAAGGACGTTCCCACCTATGACCTTAAGCCTCAGATGAGCGCCCCCGAGGTTTGCGAGAAGATCCTTGATGCCATTAACTCTCAGAAATACGATGTGGTTGTTGCCAACTTTGCTAACCCTGACATGGTAGGACATACAGGTGTTATCCCTGCTGCAGTTAAGGCCATCGAAGTTGTTGACGAGTGCGTTGGCAAGATCGTTGATGCCATCAAGGCAGTAAACGGAACAATGTTCATCTGCGCAGACCACGGTAATGCAGATATGATGGTTGACTATGAGACAGGAGAGCCCTGGACAGCTCACACAACAAATCCTGTTCCTTTCATCCTGGTTAACTACGATCCCGACTACACCTTAAGAGAGGGCGGATGCCTTGCTGATATCATCCCTACTCTTATAGAGTGCATGGGCGAGGAGCAGCCTGCTGAGATGACAGGAAAGAGTCTTCTTATTCATAAGTGATTAAATCGGCTAAATCTGTTGACGATATAGTGCATTTATGTTAAAGTATCTAAGTTGACTAAATTTGTAGAAATGCACTGGAGGATATGTTCGTGAGTGTTTTAGATTACGTATTCGGAGTATTATTTATCATAGTTTGTATCGCACTTGTAGTTCTCGTTCTTATGCAGGAAGGCAAGAACCAGGGGCTTGGTGCTATTCAGGGTACCGTTGAGAACACATATTGGGGCAAGAACAAGGGCCGTTCAAGAGAAGGCGTTCTTAAGAAGATCACAGTTGGATTGTCAGTACTGTTTGTGGTATTTTCAATCGTTCTTAACATGGGATTATTCTGATAACAGTTTTATCAATGAATTATTCGAGGCACTCTAATATTTTTATTAGAGTGCCTTTTTTACCTTTAGGAAAAGAGGAAATGAATGGGTAAAGGAAAGCGATTAAAGCGCATGGATGATTCCCTCTTCGGGAAAAACAGCTCTAAAAGTGAATATATTGTAGGCCGCTTTGTCAGCAATGCAAGAGGCTTTGGCTTTGTTGAAGTAGAGGGAAGAGATGAGGATATCTTTATCCCTGAGGAGTATGTTCACGGTGCTTTCCACACAGATACCGTTGAGGTTGAACTTCTCAATGAATATCCCGGAAGACGGGCTGAGGGCCGGATTAGAAACATTCTGGTAAGGGGCCTTGAAGAGGTTGTTGGTACCTTCCAGGCTGAGAAGAACTTTGGCTTTGTTGTTCCCGATAATACCAAGATCCAGAACGATATCTTTGTTCCCATAGAGTTTTGCGGCGGAGCGGTTACCGGAGATAAGGTGGTTGTTAAGATCACTGACTACGGCGATCCCCTGAAAAGAAGGAAACCCGAGGGCAAGGTTAAGGAAGTCATCGGTAATATCAATGACCCCGGGGTAGATATCCTCTCTGTGGTCAAGAATTATGATATCCCTTACGAGTTCCCTGAGAGAGTTATGAATCAGGCCATGAGGTGCCCTGACTTTATCAGCGAAGCGGATATGCTGGGGCGTGAAGATCTTCGCGATGTTCAGATGGTCACCATTGACGGCGAGGATGCCAAGGACCTGGATGATGCCGTAAGCCTTCACATAGATGAGAAGGGTCTTTTCCATCTGGGTGTTCATATTGCGGATGTGACTAATTATGTACAGGAGAATTCTGCACTGGACAGAGAAGCCCTTAAGCGCGGCACCAGTGTATATCTTGTGGACAGAGTTATTCCCATGCTGCCCCATAAGCTCTCAAACGGAATATGCTCCCTCAATCACGGAGAAGACAGACTGGCACTTTCATGTCTTATGACCTTTGATGAGAATGGCGGGCTTCTTGATCATTCAATTGTTGAGTCCGTGATCAATGTCAATGAGAGGATGAATTACTCGGATGTTGCTAAGATCCTTGATGATAACGATGAAGAGACCATAGAGCGTTACAGCGAGCTTGTGCCCATGTTCAGGGATATGGAGAAGCTCTCTAAGATACTGAGGGTCAAAAGAGAGAGTAAGGGGGCCATAGATTTTGATTTTCCGGAGTCCAAGATAATTCTGGATAAAGAGGGGAATCCCATTGATATCGTTCCTCACGAGAGGAATACTGCAACAAAGCTTATAGAGGACTTCATGCTGGCAGCGAACCAGACTGTAGCAGAGCATTTCTACTACATGGAGAGTCCTTTTGTATATCGTATCCATGAGCAGCCGGACCCTGAGAAGATTGCATCCCTCAATGCCTTTGTCAGCAATTTCGGACATCACATTAAGAGCAGAAGAGATGCCGGGGTCAGCCCCAAGGAACTTCAAAAGCTCCTTAAAGGGATACAGGGTTCAAGAGAGGAAGCGGTCATCAGCAGGATGGCGCTTCGCAGTATGATGCAGGCCAAGTACAGCACTGAGTGCACAGGGCATTTCGGTCTTGCGTTTGACTATTATTGCCACTTTACATCTCCCATCAGGCGTTATCCTGATCTTCAGATCCACAGGATCATCAAGGATCACCTTCGCGGAAGGATGACTGTGGAGAAGGCACAGCACTATGCTGAGATCCTTGATGAAGTTGCCAAGCACTCCTCAGAGACTGAGCACAGAGCTGAGGAAGCCGAAAGAGAGACTGATAAGCTCAAGAAGGCACAGTATATGGAGAACCATGTGGGCGAAGTGTTCGACGGTATTGTATCCGGTGTCACCAACTGGGGCATGTTTGTGGAGCTTGATAACAGCTGTGAGGGCATGGTAAGTGCCGCATCCATGGCTGATGATTTCTATGTATATGATGAACTAAACTTAAGGCTCATTGGCGAGAGGACCCGCAAGGAGTATACTCTTGGTCAGAAGGTTAAGATAAGAGTTCTGTCCGCTGACAGGCTTACAAAAGCCATCGACTTCAGGATTGTAAGTGAAGACGAGGATGAGGAAGAGGCAGCACAGCAGGAACTTGAATGGGTTGAGTATTCCAAAGCCAGGAGAGTTACTGAGGACAGAGCGCGTAAAGTTAGAAGGCTGGTGGATAGAGCCGGGGAACGCAGTGAAGATAAGGCTTCTCGCAGGACTATAAAGGTTCGCGGCGAGGAAGTGGACATTAACGAGGTTGAACCGGATCCAAGAACAGGAAAGCCAAGGAAGAAGAAAAGCGCTGGTGGATCTAAGTCCGGCAGGGGCACTGCAGGAAAAGCTTCCGCTGCAGGTAAATCTACATCCGGCCGCAAGGTATACAAGGTACACAAGTACAAGAAGTCAGCCACCAGTAAGGCGGCAAGAAGCGCCCAGGGCAAGGGCAGACGCAAGAAGCGTTGAGAATAATTAGTATAGAGTTGGTGCATAAATATGGCAGAAGATAATAAGGCAAGAAAGTTAATAGCGAATAACAAGAAGGCTTACCACGACTACTTCATTGAGGAGAAGTACGAGGCAGGCATAGAGCTCTTTGGCACAGAGGTTAAGTCTCTTCGCCAGGGTAAGTGCAGTATCAAGGAAGCCTGGATCAGCATAGACAAGGGTGAGGCCTTCATCAACGGTATGAATGTCAGCCCTTATGAGAAGGGTAACATTTTCAACAAGGATCCCCTTCGTGTGAGAAAGCTTCTTTTGCACAAGGCTGAGATCAGAAAGCTTGATCAGCAGAAGATGGTTCAGGGCTATACTCTGGTTCCCCTTGAGGTTTACTTCAAGAACGGCAGAGTCAAGGTAGAGATCGGCCTTGCCAAAGGTAAGAAGCTCTATGACAAGCGAGCTGACAAGGCCAAGAAGGACCAGCAGAGAGAAGTAGAAAAAGAGTTCAAGATGAAGTTTAAGTAAAAGGACGGGGCGTCAAAGATGAAGGTTCGCACAAAGGGTAATGGAAGCCCAAACGGTAAGCCAAGGATATTTTTTTCGTGCCATCCTGATGACAGAAAGAAATGTTTTGACAGGATATGCCAGGAGATATTTAAGTTCTTTGAAGCTGCTGTTTATTATATTGACGATTCTGATGATCAGGATGAGAATCTTGAGTCAGATCTTCGTCAGATGAGTATTTTTGTGATTCCCGTCAGTCTTAAGTTTTTATCTGATGATTCTTTTGCAAGTTCCTTTGCACTCCCATTTGCTAAAAAAGAGCATATACCGATTCTTCCTATCATGCTGGAATCCGGGATAGAGGAGATTTATTCCACTGAGGATAAGTTCGGAACGCTGCAGTATCTGATGCTTGATCCCAATGATGATACTGCGATAGGTTTTGAAAAGAAACTCAAGGATTATCTGGATTCAATCCTTGTGGGAAAAGAGCTGGCGGAGCGGGTCAGAAAAGCCTTTGATGCTTACGTGTTCCTTAGCTACAGAAAAAAAGACAGAGCCTTTGCCAATGAGATCATGAGGCTTATCCACAAGGATCCCTTATGCCGAGACATTGCTATCTGGTATGATGAGTATCTTGCACCAGGAGAGGCTTTTGATGAATCGATAAACAAGGCTCTTGATAAGAGCAGTCTCTTTACCCTGCTTGTGACTCCGAATCTTGTCAACGAACCAAACTATGTTCAGCAGAAGGAATATCCAAGAGCCAGAGAGATAGATCTTAAGGTACTCCCAATTGAAGTGGTAAAGACTGACAGAACTCTTCTGGAACAGTTGTATCCTGAGATTCCTGAATGTGTCAGCCCACAGCAGGAAGAGAATCTTAAGAACAGGCTTCTGGAGAACCTGGGAAGAATAGCCCGGACAGAAAATGATAATGACCATGAACATAATTATCTGATAGGACTTGCTTATCTGGAGGGCATAGATGTTGAAGTCGACAGATCCAGGGCAGTAAGTCTTATAGAAAGCGCAGCAGAGGGTGGACTTCCGGAAGCCATGCTGAGGCTCTCCCGGATGTATTATGATGGATACGGACTTCCCAGGGATTACAGGCTATACCTTGAATGGATGAAAAAGGCTGAGGACATTTTTGAACGGACCCTTAGTGAGGATGATCAGCAGCTGACTGACTACAGGATTGAGCTGGCTTTTGCCTACGAGAGCCTGGGGTATTATGATGAAGCACTGGAACTTCTCATGAAAGCAAGGAAGGCCTACGAGGAAGTTCTTCAGCGGAACGATAGTGAGATGTTTCGTATAAGCTGCAGTATTGCAAATATCTTTTACAAGCAGGGTGATTATGAAGGCGCCTACAGGATGTATGGTATCAATTATAAGTACAGGACAATGCACTGGAGAAAAGATGATGCCTTTAGCTTAACCATTCTCAGTGATATGGCTGCATGCTGCGTGAAGTTCAAAGATTATGAAAAAGCTTTACAGCTATACTCTGAAGTTTATGAAGGCCGGAAAAAAGAGCTTGGTGAAAACCATCCTGATACCTTAAAGTCACTTCTGGATATGGCTGATTGCTGCAGCAGTCTCGGAGACCATAAATCGGCTCTTGCAGTATACAGAAATGTTTACTATGAACTGATCAAGTACTACAAAAATGATCATCCGCGTGTTATTCATGCTATGAATAATATGGCTATTCTTATGGAGAAAATCGGAGATATTGAAGGTGCACTGGCTCTTCATAAAGTTGTCCTTGAAACAAGGCTTAAGCTATATGGTGAAAGCCATCCCGATACGCTTGTCAGCATGTACAATATTGCTAATATATATAAGGACAAAGGACGTTTTCAGGAAGCGCTGGAGCTTCATAAAAAGGTATATGATGAGAGGGTCCGGATACTAAAGGATTATCATCCCCTGTCTCGGAAAAGCAGCCAAGCGCTTTTTGATATGTATGTGCTTGTGAGTGATTATGAGAATGCGCTGAAGGTGGCCGAGGCGCAATACGATGTATGCAGAAGGGTATTTGGAGAAGATGATGAGACTA
Source organism: Butyrivibrio sp. (assembly GCA_024697425.1). GTDB lineage: Bacteria > Bacillota > Clostridia > Lachnospirales > Lachnospiraceae > Butyrivibrio. Next base: position 12,052 of record JAILFT010000047.1, read on the forward strand.
CCCGGAAGGTGCTTAAGAATATAGATATCATCAAAAATTCCAATTAAACTGCAGGAAAACGGCGAGTTGTCAGCACTTTCCTATAGTGCTATCATTAAGTTGACACACAGCGTAGCGTATAAACTTACAATGAAACAGGATGACGTTCAGAAGAAGGTTGATGATTTCATGGGCGGAATCAAATGTGACTGTTGATTACGTAAAGACAGTTCTTAAAGGCAATGGAATCAGTTTTTGATGAATAATGTGAGCAGCAAAAGGGCATCCTAGTGATGCCCTTTTGCTGCTCTTGACAAAATGAACCCTTTGAAAAGGAGTGATCAAACTTGGAGCAGATAATATTAGGACAAGGGCTTCTGATTGTTTGTTGTATTTTTTACCTGATCTGGTGGGGAGTGGCATTTCACCCGTCTCATGGAGACAGCCATACTTCCGGAATAGATGGGATTCTTTTGCTTGCCACGGCTATTTTTGGACTGGCCGGACTTGCTGTTAATATGCTGGGAATAGTCAAGATTCCGCCAAAAGAAGAACTGATATCCGGCATTGTAATAATTATTGCCGGAGTTGTGACATATGTGGTACTTCTTTTGGGCTCAAGGATCATTCTGAATAGGCAGGTTACGTCGGAACTGTTTCTGATTATTGGGTGGACCATGCTGGAGGTGGCTTCAATCAACAGGTCTTTTGCATGGGAAATGGTGACAGCAAATCAGGTCGTTGTGCTTCTGGTGATTGTTGCAGCGGCAGCAATTCTGAGCCTGTATTTCTACTTGCAGTATTACAGGGTAAAGCCGATGGTTGGATATATTTATGGAATGATTCCGCTTATTATGGTTGCTGTAAGTATGGGGGTATTTGAGTATTTGATTTACGTAGGGCGTGAATTTACCAAATAATAGTTACAAAACCGCGTGGAGGCTGAACCATAAGTTTAGTTGCCAAGCAGCTCAAAACAATATATACTAGAGAAGCAAATTGAATAAGGGTTAGTAAAGGTTTCGACAGGGATTTTGAAGCTGGAGAAGCTATCCGCAGGACGGTGCGTTAAACCTCAAACCTAAATATAAACGCTAACGATAATTTAGCATACGCTGCTTAATTGCAGCCCGTCGACCTGAGTGCACCTACACACTCAGTAATCGGCGTCAAACTTTGTAGGAAACGACATGGTAAGGGCTTCGTCGCCATGGTCGTATCAGAAGCTACCGATCACTTTCGGCTGTTAGTTTCCGGGGATGTGAGGGAACAGGGATGCAGAGTCCCACAATAACTGACTATGATAGTAGAAGGACAGGGGATGAATTTTTGGACGCGGGTTCGACTCCCGCCTAATCCATTGCAAAAGCTCGCATGATTGCGGGCTTTTTCTTTTTTTGTGTCATGCTTTGTGTCATCTTGTGAGTTACAGTTTCCCGTTGATTTATGGATGGAGCTTTGTTATGCTGTATTTGTGTGAAAAAGTTTCGGTTTTTTGGGGGAAGGGGCTGATACGCATGTTTATTGCGGCAACATATTGTGATGATGGATAACTGTCGAATTTTGGATTTCTATGCCCAAAATTCGGCAGTTTTTGCATATAAAAATACAACAGGGGGAATTGTCATGAAGAAAGTAAAAAGCATTACAAAAAGATTACTGGCACTAATTCTATCGGCAATGCTGATAACCGGATCGCTTCCGGGAAAAGTTTATGCCGCTGAAGATGGTGCTCTGACAGGCGAAGAAGCTCTGATCTCCGTTGGTGATGATGCGGAAGTTTCCGGAGAAGAAGCTTCTGTTTCTGAAGCTTCAGCTGAAGCAGCTTCCCAGGAAGTTATCCCGGGAGATCAGAATTCTGAAGAAGAGGATAAGGCTGAATCAGGCTCCGGCAAGGAGGATGCAGAGGACTCTGAAGAAAAGAGTTCTGCTGAAGAAAAGAGCTCTGAAGATGAACAGAATCCAGAAGAAGCTTCTGAGTCCGGAGAGGCTCAGGCATCATTGGAGGAATCTGCTGCTGAAGAAGATTCTGCAGCTGAAGAAGATTCTGCAGCTGAGGCATCTTCCGAGGAAGAAAAGATTATAGAAGAGCAGGACGATAATGCACTTCTTGGAGATGGGTTAATAGGCTCTGATATAGATGACTTATGGGATGCAGGGCGACGCCAAACTCACAGAAAGACAGGTAATACAAATAAGACGATTACAGGCCTTGGAACAGGAGCTATAACTGACCCTATATATCCTGAGACAAAGGATACTCCATGGCAGGGAAGCTATGTGTGGTATGGGTTTGAATGGGTAGACGAAGATAATATTCAGGAAGAAGTAAGATACAGGGTTCTGGATGCTAAAACAGATCGTTTCGGTGACGATACAATGCTTTTAGACTGCGATACAGTGTTAGGTAGAATCAACGATACTCATAAATTTCTTAAAGACACAGAAAATCCTTGTTACGCTACGTTTCCACTGCGTATAGCTCTGAATGACTTTAATAATAATTCTGAGTTTGATTTTTTACAGCAAGATGAAAGTTTTGCTCTTGCTCAGAGTACTATCGATACACATAAGATCAGTGATAAGCTGCCTAATCTTGAAATTGACGGGACAAAGGCTTTTACTGATTACACTCCGCTTGATGGAGATGATGTTTTCATACTTGATTATGAAGATATAGTCAACATGGAATATGGATATTTTACGCACATTGGTGCAAACCAGGAAAAGATAAACCAGCTTGACCATTGGCAAGGTTTTGATCAGCATGCATATCATTTAAGATCTTTTGCTAACAGCGACTATTTACAGGCTGATGGGCGTTACACTGCAGCAAATGGACAATTTTATAAGTATAGAGAAGTCGGCCCGGCTGTATATTTACAAGGCGCTTTTCAAAATGAAAGTAATACAGCTGGTATAAGCCCTGCATTTAACGTCGACAGGGGTAATATCGTTTTTTCATCACTTGTTTCAGGTACGGCAGGACAAGTCGGAGCAGAGTATAAACTGACACTTGTAACCCAGGATGGCTTTAGTTTATCTGCTTCTGATGTCATAAAGGATGGGAATAGTTACAAAGTTCCTTTCTGGATCAATATCGGAGAGGACCAAGATGGCAATGATATAGGTCCCACACAGGTTTCTGTTGTGGTGACTGACGGAACATGGTCTTATGATGATGGCTGGAGCGATAATGCAAATCTTCTTCAGTACACATCAATAAACAATGATTCTTTTACAAAAACAGGAAGTGGTGAGGGAACATTTACTCTCGACAGCAGCATAACAGGTGAGTGGGGAAAAGATTACCATGTATACATTTTAGCTGAGTGTATCAATGGCGAGAAAGAATCCGATCTTGCAAGTGAGCCCTATGAGATTTTTCCTCATGCTCATAGCATCAAGATTACAGCTAAAGACAATGAGCTTATAGCGACATGTACTGAGGCGGGATGTTATCTGCCTGATAATAAGCTGTCAGTTAGGATAATTTCTCCTGAAGCTCAAACCTATGGATCAGAAGAATCATATGCTGCATTTCTTGATGGAGAAGATGTACAAAAATTCTTGGCTATTGTGTCAGCACATTTTAAGGATGATTTCACTATATATTATACAGGCAGGGGAGACACAACCTATGCCAAGAGCAATATTCCTCCCACAGGAGTAGGCTTGTATACAGCAAGCCTTACAATAGGCGGTGGGACGGCTTTTGTGAACTATGAGATTCAAAAGAAATATCTGAGAGTTAAAGCTGATGATAAGAGCATTTCTTACGGTGATGGTCCGCCTACAAATTACACTGCCAGCTACGATGGATTTGTAAATGGAGATAACAAATCTTCACTTGGAGGCACTCTTACTTTCGACTGCGATTACGAACGAGGAAATGATGCCGGTGAATATAATATTATTCTGAAGGGGCTGACATCTGACAATTACGAGATACAGTATATGTCAGGAAAGCTTACTGTTCAAAAAGTTGATGCTACAATAGGGTTACCAAGAGGATATACAAATGTTGCTTTCACCGGAAGAGCACAAGAACTTGCAGCTCCAGGTTCATCAGATCATGGACAATTATGGTATGCATTAACTGACGCAGGATCCTCAGCGCCTCAATTCGATAATGGCAGATACGGAATTTGGAGTACTGATGTACCTACAGCTGTAAATGCCGGAAGTTATAGAATATGGTACATGCTCATAGGAGATAAGAACCATAATGACTCCAAAGCTGAATATATAACAGCATCTATAGTAAAAAAGTCACTTCCGGAGGATGACTATGTTAAGATCATTAAGAGAAATTATCCTATTGGAGTATTCTCACCAGAAAAAATATATCTTTCGGAATATCTTCCGGCTGATTGCGGAGATGTAAACTATGGAAAATGTCAATATAGTAATCAGTCAATGTATGATAAAGGTATTACCCCAGATGTGTTAAATAGTGGCTTACTTAGTTATGTAGTAAGTCATTATGGTGATGAGTCCAGAACTGACACAATAACAGTAACTGCAACTGCTCAAAACTACGAAGATGCTTTCACAATTAGTATCATTGTAACAACTGTTCCTGTTGCTTTATGTGAAAAGAAAGGGAATTCTTATTCGCCAGAAACAGAAGAAAAACTATTAATCGGAAAGAGCATAACGTTGTTTTTAACTGATAATAATGGCGTACCGGTTAGTGGTGAAAAGGTTATTTGGAAGAGTGATAATCCTAGTATTGCTTCAGTTTCCCAAAACGGAAAGATAACAGGAGTCAGTGCAGGCAAAACTATTTTGACGGCACAACAAGAATCTTTAGATAGCCTTGAGGCACAGTGTGAGATTATTGTTTCTGAACCGGTTACTGAGATAAGCCTTGACAAGAAAAAATATTCCTTTGGCACCGGTGAGGAAGTTGAATTAACTGTTTCGATTCTTCCTCTTACTGCCACTCAGTCAATAAAATGGAGTACTTCTGATAGAAATGCTGTAATCATATGTGACAAATGGGGTGATGAACTTAACATATTAAAAGATGACGACGGAAAAGGAAGAGTATACGATGCCGAAATCATGTCGACAGTGATTGTCCGTGCTGTTGGCCTTTCCAAGGGAAAAGTTACAGTAACTGCAGAAACTATAGATGGAAGCGGAAAGAAGGCATCCTGCAGCTTTGAAGTAGGTAATCCTGTTGGTGAATTTAAAATAACTGCAAAATCCGGAAAGAATGTTGTTACGAAACTGCAGGCTGGAAAAACCGTAAATATGGCAGTGGAGTGGACAGGTGGCGTGCCAAAGAATAAGGACCTGACCTGGAAAGTTGTGGATCTTGAAGGATATCCTATTTATGGAAAAGCTACAATTTCTGAAAAAGGGGTACTTAAAGGAATATCTGAAGGAACAATTCGAGTTGCTGCTTTTAGCAATGCTAATCCTGATATTTATTCTTTATCTGATCCTATCGTAATTTATGTTCCTATTAAGAGTGTTGCCCTCAGGGAAAAGACTGCAACCGTTAGCCTGAAAGAGTATTCTGAAGATGCTAAAATAGTTGTTGATCTTGTTGCAGTTGATGGCTCGAAGGGAATGTCGATGCCTTCTACCACTGGCGGATCTTTCATTGTCGGAAGCAATGCGACAGGAGAGAGTTTAAAAGAGAGTCCCTATGTAACATATGAGGTCCAGGATAAGTATAAATCTCTTATAGAAGTAACTGGAGAAGGGCGTGTATCAGCAAATAAATCGATTCCGGCAGGAACCAAATTACCTGCAACAGCCTATGTAAATGTAACCGTACATGCATACGACTACATAAAGACGCTTAGTTATAAGGTTACAGTAAAAGACAATAATCCTCTTAAGGGGATAAAGCTTCAAAAGAACTTGACAATTGGCGTAAACAATCTGGTTACCTTGAAAGCATCACTTGATCCTTTAAATCCGGATAATGATTTCGCTCCTGGGTTGATATGGTCTATAGATGAAAAAGATAAGGATATCATCCGTATTTCACAGGGATTCATGGGGTATGAGGTTGTCGGACTTAAGCCGGGAACAGCGACTATTACTGTTAAGACACGGGCTTCATTTAAGGTTGGTAAGAAGGAAGCTCCTTTCTCGGCTACCTGCAAGGTGACGGTAAAGCCATCGGTTTCAGCTATATCATTCAAAAATGCAGAAACTCTTACTAAGAATGGTCTGGCTGTTGGCAAGTCATTTAAGCTTCAACCTGAATTTACTCTTACCGGTAAAGGAAGTGCTGCTTCAAAAGCGCTTGTATGGGAGAGTTCAGATACAACTATAGCTCAAGTTTCTGACAAAGGTGTTATTACTGCTGTTGGTGCAGGAAGTGGTGTTACTATCACAGCTACGATGGCAGGTGATAATAATTCGTTTACTAATACTAAGCCTGAAGTTTCCGTGACTTTTGATGTATTTAACCAGATTAAGACCATCAAAATTGATAAAACAAAGATGACTATCGGAACTCAGGATAATTCAAGGTTTGGTAGGATAAGCATCGCGATGGTTACGCCGGAAAATGCAACATCACCGGCTGTGAAATGGAGTGTAGACAAGAATAACACAAGCGTTCTGCTTGGTGTTATCAGCGGTGACAAAACAGCAAGAAATGCTTCCTATGCAGCAAATCCGGGTGAGAGTGTTACGACAAGAGATGGAGAGTATTTGGCAGTAATGGGTATTACTCCGGGTGTTGTGAAGATCACCGGAGTTACCACCGACGGGTCAAATAAAAAGGTATCCTGTACCGTTACTGTAAGAGGGCAGGTAACGAGACTAAAGCTCAAGGAGAGATATAATAAGAACGGATACAATGGTATATTGCGAGTTAGTAATATAAGTGATACCGTACAAAAGTATGAAAGCACTATGAAGACAAATACCAGTATGTCAGTGACTACAATGTTTGAGATAAATGGAGTAGAATCTACCAATAAACTGTATAACTCATACAAGAAGTACACAGATACAGGTGTTGTATTCCGAAGCTCAAATACTCATGTTGCAACCGTGGACTCCAAGGGCAAGATCAAGATTCTAAAGGAACCGAACGACTCTAGTGTAACGATCTATGCATCTACCATCGACGGACGGCAAACCGCAGAGCTACATATCGATGTTGATGATATGAGCGGAAAATGAGCCCTGGGGACGGAGTCAAGGGACCATTTTTAGAATGAGCTTTGAGGACTGGGACAGGCCACATGCTACTGCGATATTTCTTTTGACAGAAATAAGTAATGAAACAGAAGGGCATCCTCGTTGGGATGCTCTTTTTGGTTATGCTTAATTTTGAGAATTGTTGTGCCTGTCAACATATATTTGGAGGATATGGATTTTACTTGATTATTTGATATTCGGCTATATAATAGGATATATGTTTTAATAGATTAAAGCGTGAAATCAACTGAGGGAGACATTTTTGGAATGACACTTAGTAAGAAGAGAATTGTCGTTAAGGTAGGTACATCCACAATCACCAATGACCAGGGCCATGTGGATCTCAGGAATCTGGATCATCTTTGCAGAGCTCTTGCGGGAGTTGAGAATCTGGGATATGACCTGGTGCTGGTATCTTCAGGAGCCATCGCTGTTGGAGCAGGTAAGATGAGACTTGCCCAGAAGCCCAAGGAGATAAGGATGAAGCAGGCAGCTGCGGCTGTTGGCCAGACAGAGCTGATGCACCTTTATGATAAGTTCTTTAGTGAGTACGGAAGAATGGTAGGTCAGATTCTTCTGGATAATGGAGATATCACTGATCCCGTAAGAAGCGAAAACCTCAAGAATACCTTTGATGCACTTCTTGAGAACCACATTATTCCTATAGTAAATGAGAATGACTCAGTCAGCCACACGGAGATTGAGTCAGAGAAAAAGCTCTTTTCCGATAACGATATGCTCTCAGCTGTGGTAGCTGTATTCTGCAAGGCAAGTAAGCTGATAATTTTCTCCGATATTGATGGCCTTTATGACGGCAATCCCAAGGAGAATCCCGATGCAGAGCTGATCAGCAGGGTAGAAGAAATCACTGATGAGCTTAAGAGCAAGGCTTCCGGAAGCGGCTCAAACCGCGGAACCGGCGGCATGATCACCAAGCTTGAGGCGGCCGAACTGGCAACATCTCACGGCATCGACGTTCTTGTTACCAATGGCAAGAATCCTGAGAAACTCTATGATATCATTGAGAAAAAGAAAGTTGGTACACTGTTCGTAGGTAAGAAGGTATAAGCTTCATACCGAAAATGTGCAGTACTCGGACGAGCAAGACAAATCATGAAATGAAAAAGCAAGGAACTGCTGACTGCTATGAGCAACGTCGATAGGAAGCAGGCCCTTGCTTTTGAATTTATATGATTTGCTGCGCAGACGAACGCAAGCATTTTCGGGATGATGTTATACGTCTTCTATGATCAAGGGTTCTCGTGGAACTTGTCGTAGATCTCGTTGAGGTAAGTCTTAACGATCTGGATGTTGGACATCTTGCGAAGATCAAGATTTCCCATGAGAACTGCGATCTCATCTGCAAGAAGAAGCATGTTGAAGATCTTGAGCTTGAACTCGTCACGGGTAAGCTGGTCAACGTTGACTTCCATAAGAGGTGCGCCAAGCTTCATGGTTACGTTGTCATCGGCGATTCCTGTCATGACCATTCTGGTGACGGGATCGAAGTTAACATAGAGGATAAGCTGTTCCTTCTCATGTTTCTTGAGGGTAAGAGGAGTCTGGTGTGACTGCTCCATCCATTCGTAGAGGTCAGCCTCGTCGGGGTTCATGAGATACTTGGTGAGCTCCTCGCGGTTCTTCTCAACATACTGCATATATTTGCTGGCATTAGGGCCTGTGTAGGCCAATTCAACCTTAACGCCGGTCTCAGTTTTAACCAGGCGGCACTTCTCGGCAACTTCCTTGATCTTAAGGGAAGTTTCGTTGCTTCCGATCATCTTAAATCCGCCGGTTTCTAATTCCTGCTTGAATTCCATTGTGTTCTCCTTCTTAGTAAATACATTTCTTTAAATCAGTTTGTAGTATAGCATAAAGAGACTAAAAATGATATACTATCTAGAGTTTTGTTTTAGCTGTAAAAGCTAAGAAAAATATAAGACAAAAGTTTTGCGGCGGGGATAAAATGGCAACTAAAAAACGGGGAAAATCTACAAAAAAGGCAAACATCCGCGAGGAGGAGTTTGACTATTCCTTAAAGAGTGAGCTCATCGTGCTGGCCATGGTGGCGCTTACCATCTTTCTTTTTCTGTGCAATTTTGGAGTATGCGGCGCTCTGGGCAATGCTGTGAGCGGCGTTCTTTTCGGACTCTTTGGATTAACTGCATATATAGCGCCTCTGGTGGCCCTTGGAGCAGTGGCTATCGGAATAGCGAATTTCGGCTCAAGTGCAGCTACCCGGAAGATTGTGTCCGGCGTAGTTCTTTTTCTGATACTGGGAATGGTGGCAGATCTTTTGACCGGTCGTCCCCAGGGCATGAATTCCTATGACATTAAGTACATATACAGTGAGGCAAGTGCCGGCAGAAACGGCGGCGGATTCTTTGCGGGGTCGCTGGCCTATGCTTCCTATAAATTTCTGTCTCTGGCGGGAACAGCGCTTTTGATCCTGCTTATTGGAATAGCGGCGATTGTGATCTTCACTCAGCATTCCTTTGTTGGCGGACTTAAGAAGGGCTCGAAACGCATTATCGAAAGGACCAGGCAGGAGGCTGACAACTACAGGGATTATGCCGAGAAGCGCCGTGAGAAGATGGAGAAGAGGCGGGCTGAGATTGAGGAAGAGAAGCGCCTTCTTATAGAACAGAAGGAAGATGAAAAGATACTTCGAAGAGACCGGAAGGTTATCGGAGTTACGGAAGATATAACTCTTGATAAAGAGGAAGAGAACGGCGATGACCTGGGTGAGATCAAGCTCCACAACGAAGAGAAGAATAGCAGCAGTAAGCTTTTCATTCCGGATGAAGATGAGTTCCACGACGATATTCACGAGATCACCATTAAACATGAGATAGAGACCGACGTTGAGGATGACGGTCAGAGAGTATTCAGGACCGAGCCCGCTATCCACGGTATGGGATATGACGACGCAGAGGACGACAGGCCTGATGAGTACAATGACCACCGATCAGATGATTACTCCTCAAGGAATGACAACACACATCAGACTCCTGTTTCAAAGACTGATTCTTCACACCGGGATACTGACGAAGAAGCGGTACGCGATGAACAGACTCATGCTCCCAAATACGAGAATATAGAGAAGATACAGGTGGGCAAGCTTGTGGCCAGAGCAGCCCAGGACATTGACGACCGGGATGAGGTACTTTCGGATGTGCCCGTCCATGCAGAGCATCTTGGAAATGGCATGAACGGAGACTATGTTGTTCATGCTCAGGACCATATCTCCAGGAGCAAGGATGCCGACAGCACCATAACCTCAAGAGGAGGCTCATCAAGCTCCGCAGTTCTCGATGCCGGAGGCAAGGTTACAAGCCCCGGTATGGAAAAAGAGATAGAGGCCCACAAGAGGAAGATTCCCAAGAAGTACGTATTCCCAAGAACCGATCTGCTTGAGAAGGGCGTAAAGAGCAAGAATCCTGATACGGCAAGAACCTTAAGGGAGACTGCAGCCAAGCTTGAAGAGACCATGAGGACTTTTGGTGTTAACGTTAAGGTTACCGATATTAGCCAGGGACCTGCGGTTACAAGGTTTGAACTTCAGCCTGAGGCAGGGGTACGTGTTAACAAGATCGTAAATCTGGCTGACGATATCAAGATGAATCTTGCAGCCAGCGATATCAGAATAGAAGCGCCTATTCCGGGCAAAGCTGCTGTGGGAATTGAGGTTCCCAACAAGGAGAATCAGGCGGTTGCGCTGCGAGACCTTTTGGAGTCTCCGGAATTCAGAGATTTCTCCTCAAGACTGGCATTTGCAGTTGGTAAGGACATAGCGGGCAAGACGGTTGTTACGGATATTGCCAAGATGCCTCACCTTCTTATTGCAGGCGCTACGGGATCAGGTAAATCGGTTTGTATCAATACCATCATCATGAGCCTTCTGTATAAGGCCAAGCCCGAAGAAGTTCAGATGATCATGATCGATCCCAAGATTGTAGAGCTTTCTGTTTACAACGGTATTCCTCATCTGATGATCCCTGTTGTGACAGATCCCAAGAAGGCTGCAGCCGCACTGAACTGGGCAGTTGCAGAGATGACCAACAGATACAAGAAATTTGCAGATACCGGAGTAAGGGACCTGAAGGGATACAACAAACTTGCTGAGAGCAGCGGTGATCCCGATATGGAGGTGCTTCCTCAGATAGTTGTTATTGTGGACGAGCTTGCAGACCTTATGATGGTTTCCGCCAATGAAGTAGAGGATGCAATCTGCAGACTGACTCAGCTGGCAAGAGCTGCGGGAATCCACCTTATAATTGCAACTCAGAGACCTTCGGTGGATGTCATCACCGGCCTTATCAAGGCCAATATGCCAAGCCGAATTGCCTTTGCGGTTTCCAGCGGTGTTGACTCCAGAACAATCCTTGATATCAACGGTGCCGAGAAACTTCTTGGTAAGGGCGACATGCTCTTTTACCCGCAGGGATATACAAAGCCCGCCAGAGTACAGGGCGCTTTCGTATCCGACAAGGAAGTTCAAAAAGTTACTGATTTCTTACGCAATCAGGGAATGGAATCTTCTTACAATGAAGAGGCCATGAATAGAATAGACAGTATGGCAGTATCCTCAGGATCGGGCTCCGGCCAAGGCGCGTCAGATTCCGACTCCGACAGAGATGAGTACTTTGTTCAGGCAGGGAACATTATTATAGACAAAGAGAAGGCTTCCATCGGAATGCTCCAAAGAGTATTCAAGATCGGCTTCAACAGAGCGGCCAGGATAATGGATCAGCTTTGCGAAGCGGGAGTCGTAGGCGAGGAGGAAGGTACCAAGCCGAGGAAAGTACTGATGACGCAGGCGGAGTTTGAAGCTTACCTTAACCAAGAGTAAGCTGCAGTCCGAACCACTTGCTGGTGAGGACGTGAGAAAGTGATGCAAGTGTGAGCGTGCTCTGGCCGAAGGCCGCTGGAATGAGCGCGCGAATCGTTTGCATCGAAGATGCAAAGGAAGGAGAACTGCAAATGGCTGTAAAGAGTGACATCGAGATCGCACAGGAAGCAAAGATGCTTCACATCAGGGAGGTTGCCGAGAAGATCGGTATAACCGAGGACGACCTGGAGTACTACGGACGGTACAAGGCTAAACTCACGGAAGAGTATATGAAGAAGGCTTCCGGTGCCAAAAAAGGAAAACTAATCCTTGTAACTGCAATCAACCCTACACCTGCAGGTGAGGGAAAGACCACTACCAGCGTAGGACTGGGAGATGCCCTTAACCGACTGGGTTATAAGACTGTTATCGCACTTCGTGAACCATCCCTGGGACCGTGCTTCGGTATCAAGGGCGGCGCTGCCGGCGGCGGATATGCACAGGCTGTTCCCATGGAGGATCTGAACCTGCATTTCACCGGAGATTTCCATGCCATTACATCAGCCAATAACCTTCTGGCTGCACTTCTGGACAACCATATCCAGCAGGGCAACGAGCTTGGTATAGATACAAGACAGATCATATGGAAAAGAGCTGAGGACATGAACGACAGAGCCCTCAGAAATATAGTTGTCGGTCTTGGTGCAAAGGCCGACGGTGTTCCCAGAGAGGATCACTTCGTAATCACAGTTGCATCTGAGATCATGGCTATCCTTTGCCTTGCCAGCGACATGGATGACCTCAAGGCAAGACTTTCAAGAATCATTGTTGCTTACACAAGAGACGGCCAGCCCGTTACAGCCAAGGACCTCAACGCAGTTGGCTCAATGGCAGCTCTTTTGAAGGATGCCATCAAGCCCAACCTTATACAGACCCTGGAGCACACACCTGTATTTGTACATGGCGGACCTTTTGCCAACATCGCACACGGATGTAACTCAGTAAGAGCAACAAGGACTGCTCTTGGAGTTGCTGATTATACAGTAACCGAGGCAGGTTTCGGTGCTGACCTTGGAGCTGAGAAGTTCCTTGATATCAAGTGCAGGATTGCAGGACTAAAGCCCGATGCGGTTGTGCTGGTTGCTACAGTAAGAGCTCTTAAGTACAACGGCGGCGTTCCCAAGGCTGAGCTTGGAACAGAGAACCTTGAGGCTCTCAAGAAGGGTATCGTAAACCTTGAGAAGCACATCGAGAACATCCAGAAGTATAAGGTCCCCGTTGTTGTTACCCTTAACTCCTTCCTCACAGATACAGAGGCAGAGACAGAGTATGTAAGACAGTTCTGCGAAGAGAGAGGCTGCAAATTTGCTCTTTCAGAGGTGTGGGCAAAAGGCGGCGAAGGCGGAGAAGCTCTTGCTAAGCAGGTTATCGAGACTATCGAGACCAAACCTTCAAATTACGAGCCTATCTATGCGGATGACCTTCCTCTCAAGGACAAGATCACAAAGGTTGCCACAGAGATTTACGGTGCAGACGGCGTAACATTCCTTCCTGCAGCAAGTAAGCAGCTGGCTAAGATCGAGGAGATGGGCTTTGGAAATCTTCCTGTATGTATGGCCAAGACTCAGTATTCACTTTCAGATGATCCTAATATGCTGGGAAGACCTACAAATTACAACATTACAGTTCGTGAAGCCTATGTTTCCGCAGGAGCAGGCTTTGTGGTTGCACTTACAGGCGCAATCGTAACAATGCCCGGACTTCCCAAGAGACCTGCGGCCTTCGATATCGATGTAAATGAGGAAGGCAGGATTACAGGCCTCTTCTAAGGTATATCAGGATTGCAAAAAAAGAATCATAGCAATCCGTATATCACATTTGATAAAGGAGAACGAACATGACACTTATAGACGGTAAAGCCATATCGGCACAGATAAAGGATGAGCTCAAAGAGAGGACCAGAGAGCTTAAGGAAAGAGGCATCGAGGTTACACTGGCAGTTATCCTTGTGGGGGAGGATCCCGCATCCCAGGTATATGTAAGGAACAAGAAAAGGGCCTGTGAATACATCGGTTACAGATCTCTTTCCTACGAGCTTCCTGCAGATACAACACAGGAGAAGCTTCTTGAACTTGTTGAAGAACTCAACGGCAGAGATGATGTGGACGGAATTCTGGTACAGATGCCGCTTCCGGGGCACATTAACGAAAAGGCTGTTATTGAGGCCATCAGTCCCGACAAGGACGTTGACGGTTTCCATCCCGTAAACGTTGGAAGGCTCTGCATAGGAGAGGAAGGGTTCGTATCCTGTACTCCCGCAGGCGTTATCCAGCTTATAAAGCGTGGATGCCCGGATTTTGATATCACAGGCAAGGAATGCGTTATCGTAGGAAGATCCAACATCGTTGGCAAGCCCATGGCACTTCTTATGCTCAGGGAGAATGCCACTGTTACAGTGGCTCATTCCAGAACCGCCGATCTTAAGGCAGTATGCAAAAGAGCTGACATCATTATTGCAGCCGTTGGCAAAGCCGGAATGATCACAGAGGATTATGTCAAAGAGGGAGCTGTAGTCATTGATGTCGGCATCAACAGAACAGAAGACGGCAAGCTCTGCGGAGACGTTAAGTTTGATGAAGTGAGCAGGATTGCCGGAGCCATCACTCCGGTACCCGGCGGTGTCGGGCCCATGACCATTGCCATGCTCATGAACAACTGCTATGAAGCAGCGCTTCGCCATAACAGGTAAAAGAGATTTATCAGGGTGATACTGCATGAAATGTCCTAATTGCGGTCTTGAGATTCCCGAAGGGCAGATGTTCTGTAACAGTTGCGGTACAGAGATAAACATTGTCCCGGATTTTGAGCCGGAGGTTGAAAATGAAATAAATGCCACCCTTTCGGGGCTGGCAGACGAACTGAATAAAGACGATCAGGCCTCCGGTAAAGGCGGGGACAGAAGGAAGAACAATTCCGGATTCTTTGGTGAGAAAGCCGAAAGAATGAGGCTTATTATCAATGTTGCTCTTGTTTTTCTCATGATAGCAATTGGAATAGGTGCATTTCTGATCTACATGAACAGTACCAATGTCAGGTATGTCAGGAAGGCTGAGGAAGCAAGGCAAGCGGGAAATCTTACCCAGGCCATAGGCTATCTTAAGCAGGCCAACAGGGAGAATCCCACCAATTCGGATATTATTTTCAGACTCTCTGATTACTATCTTGAAAACGGCGACGCCACAGAGGCTATTGATTCACTGAAGCTCATTACTGAGTCGGATCTTTTCCCTGAGGATAAGGTAAGGACTGCTTACGAGAGCATGATCTCCGTTTACAGACAGACCGGTGATTATGAGGGTATTGAACAAATGCTTTCTTCAGGAGACAGCGAGATAGTATCGTCATTGAGGGGCAAATATGTTCCAAATATGCCAAGCATGTCTCCTTCATCAGGAACTTATGAGTCTGTCAGCGTGACTTTAAGTCTTCTTGACGGATCAGGAAATAAGATCTACTACACGGTCAATGACGGAGAGCCGGATGAGGGAAGTATCCTCTATGAGAGCGATATTGTTCTTACTGAGGAGGGGACCTATAATGTCAAGGCTGTGGCTGTAAATGAATTTGGGATAGCCAGTGTGGTTTCGGAGAATGAGTATGTGATCGAGAGGGGAGCGCCGCTTCCGCCCGAGATCATGGAGCCCAGCGGTGATTATTATCAGAACACCATGATCGTGGCTGTGGCAGAAGCCGGAGTGAGCATTTTCTATACTACTGACGGAACAGAGCCCACAATGGAGTCCAAACAGTACATATCGCCTATCACCATGCCCATGGGTACGTCTCATTTTAACTTCATTGCTTTTGATAATGCCGGCAATGCCAGTGAGATAGTAGAAAGAGACTATCACCTTGTCTACACAAGGCTGGTATCCACCGAGCAGGCAGTGAATAACCTTGTGAACACCCTGGTAAGGCTTGATATTCTTCTTGATACTTCAGGTAAGGTAAGAGGAATAGAGGGGCACAACGAGTATATTTATAACTCCATCATCGAGATTGAGGGTGCCGGAGAATATTATGTCGTTGCGGAGAACCATGTTCTGAACGACGGAACATCGGCTCCTACGGGGCTTATGTACGCAGTAAATACCCATGACGGTACAGTAAACAGACTGGGATATGATTCCAGCGGCAAATATACACTTATCACTATTTCAAACAGGTGATGATTTTAATTGATATTTAAATAACCATCATTTACAATATCTATAATTATGCAAAAAACGAAAAAAGCGTAGGAGGGAGATTATGTTCAAAATTTTAGAGGCTAAAGAGCTGACAACGAACATTTTCCAGATGATCGTTGAAGCTCCCCGTGTGGCCAGTGCCTGCTTACCCGGACAATTCCTTATTATCCGTGTAGACAAGGATGGGGAAAGAATTCCGCTTACAATCTGTGATTACGACAGGGAGAAGGGAACAGTTGAGATTGTTGTTCAGGCGATCGGTGCCGAGACATTTAAGCTTTCCAAGCTTAAGGCCGGCGACTGCCTTGCTGATGTTGTAGGCCCATTGGGAAATGCATCTGATCTTTGCTTTGAGGACATCGAAGAACTCAAGAAAAAGAAGATCGTTTTCATTGCCGGCGGCGTAGGCACAGCTCCTGTTTATCCTCAGGCTAAGTGGCTCAAAGAGCATGGCGTGGACTGTGATGTTATCATCGGTGCCAAGAACAAAGACCTGGTAATTCTTGAGGACAGATTCAAAGAGGTATGTAATCTTCATATCACTACTGATGATGGCTCCTACGGAAGATCGGGTATGGTTACGGTTGCTCTTCAGGACCTTTGGAATGAAGGCAACAAGTATGATCATTGCGTAGCTATCGGACCTATGATCATGATGAAATTTGTATGCAAACTGACAAAAGAGCTGGGAATCCCCACTGTTGTCAGCATGAATCCTATTATGGTTGACGGAACCGGAATGTGCGGTGCCTGCCGTCTTACAGTTGATGGACAGGTTAAGTTCGCCTGCGTTGACGGACCTGAGTTTGACGGCCACAAGGTTGATTTTGATCAGGCTATGAATCGTATGAAGCTCTACAAGACAGAAGAAGGCAGACTCATGCTCAAGGCTCAGGAAGGTGACACTCACCACGGCGGATGCGGAAATTGCGATTAACTTTGTCGATGAGAATAGGAGAATAAATATGGATGGATTTGTACGAGTTCCTGTCCGTGAACAGGAAGCAAAAGTAAGAGCCACAAACTTCAAGGAAGTTTGTCTTGGATACAACAAAGAAGAAGCAGAAAAAGAAGCTGCAAGATGCCTTAATTGCCCGAATCCCAAATGTGTTGCCGGATGTCCCGTTTCCATCGATATCCCCGGATTCATTCAGCAGGTTAAGGAAGGCAACGTTGAAGCCGCTTACCAGGTTATCAGCAAGTCCAGTGCACTGCCTGCAGTATGTGGACGTGTTTGTCCTCAGGAGAGCCAGTGCGAAGGAAAGTGCGTAAGAGGAATCAAGGGAGATCCCGTTTCCATCGGTAAACTTGAGAGATATGTTGCAGATTCTGCAAGAGAACTTGGAATCAAGCCTGAAGGAGCCAAGGAGAAGAAGGGCAAGAAGGTTGCCGTAATAGGATCAGGTCCTTCCGGACTTACCTGCGCAGGAGACCTTGCAAAGATGGGCTATGATGTAACTATCTTTGAGGCACTTCATGAGGCAGGCGGCGTTCTGGTTTATGGTATCCCTGAGTTCCGTCTTCCCAAGGATGACGTTGTTAAGAAGGAAATTGAGAACGTTAAGGCTCTTGGCGTTAAGCTGGAGACTGACGTTGTAATAGGAAAGTCTGTTACCATTGATGAACTCATGGAGAAGGAGGGCTTCGAGGCCGTATTTATCGGATCCGGCGCAGGACTTCCCAGATTCATGAACATCCCCGGCGAGCAGGCTATGGGTGTATTCTCAGCTAATGAGTATCTCACAAGAAGCAACCTTATGAAGGCTTTTGACGAGAATTCAACAACACCTATCATGAAGGCTAAAAAGTGCGTAGTTGTCGGCGGCGGAAACGTTGCTATGGACGCTGCAAGAACAGCTCTTCGTCTTGGAGCTGAGGTTCACGTTGTTTACAGACGTGGTGAGGAAGAGCTTCCCGCACGTAAGGAAGAGGTTCATCACGCTAAGGAGGAGGGCATCATCTTTGACCTTCTCACTAACCCCGTAGAGATCCATGAGGATGAGAACGGCTGGGTAAAGAGCATCACATGTATCAGAATGGAACTTGGTGAGCCCGATGAGTCAGGCAGAAGAAGCCCTGTTGAGATCCCCGGATCTGAGTTCGAGATTGAGTGTGACGCTGTTATCATGTCACTGGGAACCTCACCCAATCCTCTTATTTCATCTACAACTAAGGGACTTGAGGTAAACAGAAGGAAATGTATCGTTGCTGAGGAAGCAAACGGACAGACTTCCAAACCCGGTGTATTTGCCGGTGGAGATGCCGTTACAGGTGCAGCTACAGTAATCCTTGCCATGGGTGCAGGAAGAGCTGCCGCTAAGGGTATTGACGAGTATCTCTCAAATAAATAATCAGCCAGTTAGTGAGGAATTTTTATGTCTTTTGCTGTATTTACAGATGGTTCTGCGAACCTTCCCAAGAAGTTGCTGGATGGGATATCACTTCTTCCCTGCGACTATGTTGTGAATGGTGAACCGGTTACATACATGGGGGATGTTGACAGTTTTGATGCACATCCTTTTTACGAGGGGTTGAAGAATGGAGATGTTGTTAAGACATCGCTCCTGAACACCCAGCTTTTTCTTACACATTTTACTCCGGTTCTTGAAGCCGGGCAGGATGTTATGTATGTTTCCATGAGTTCGGGAATCAGCGGAACCTACAATGCTGCCATTGCTGCAGCCCAGGAGCTCATGGAGGAGTTTCCTGACAGATTTGTCCATATAGTTGATTCCAAGGGATGCGGATTTGGAACAGGACTGCTGGTTTTGAAAGCTGCAAAGCTCAGCCGTGATGGAATGAGCTGCAGGGAAGCTTCAAAGATCATTGATGATGCGGTACCTCATGCATGTCAGTATTTTACCGTTGATGATCTGAACTTTCTTAAGAAGACAGGCCGCGTAAGCGGGGTGACTGCAGCCATCGGAACAGTTCTTAATATCAAGCCCATTCTTTTTGGCGACAGTACTGGACACATAGTTTCCTGCAGTAAGGTTCGCGGCAGAAAGAGCGCTATTCAGGAGATCATCAGGAAATATACCGAGAAGAGAATGGATACTGACGATGATGTTGTATTTATTTCTCACGGCGACTGTCTTGATGAGGCAAACACTTTGGCAGGACTTGTTGCCGGGGTAGACCCCAACGCCAGGATAACTGTCTGTCAGCATGAGCCCTTTTCCGGAGCTCACGTAGGACCCGGAATGCTGGCATTGTTCTTCTGGGGTAAAGAAAGATAAAGAATAATAAGATATTTGCGAAGGGCCTCGTTGCTAAATGCGGCAACTAGGCCTTTTTTATGATATAATTATTAGGATTTGTCGGAGGAGAATTATGGAAAGAAATGAAAAGATAAAAATTGCGATCACAGCAGGAATTGCTGCGATAATTCTTTTGATATTGGTACTGCTTCTGGCCCTTTCCGGGAAGAGCAGCAATGATGAGGACAAGCTTGCCGGGAACATTGCAGAGTATGCCGAAAGCGGGGCAGAAGATCAGGACAAAGATACAGACCCTATAGTTAATGCTTCAGGCCAGGCTTCAGATGAAGATGCTAAGGCAGCGACGCAGGAAGGTTCGTCAGACAGCAGCACTGCTTCTTTAGGGGCATCAAAAGAGACTGTATCCGAATATCTTGATACGGCTAAGAATTCAGTTTCCGGAAACAGCTTTTATGCTACTAATCATGCGGTTTTCAAAGATGTGTATCGCAAAGTCGACTATAATGTAGACGAACAGCTCAAGGAGCTTTTCGGATACTGGTCACAGGGGAATACCGAGGCTGTAAGGGATCTTGTTCATCTTGAGAGGTTTGAGGCAATGTCATATTCCCTTAATGGAAGCAATAACTTTTATTACTACGGTGAGATGGACAGTGAGAGCCTTCCAAACGGAACCGGTGTTGCGGTTTATGCCAACGATCAGTACTACTACGGACAGTGGGTTAACGGTAAGAGGAGCGGAGACGGAACCTGGTTTTCCTTCTATCCGGGATACAGCAGCTATGTTGTTACCGAGCATATGTACACAGGACAGTGGGCGGAAGACAGGCCAAATGGCAAAGGCCAGGAGCATTACGACTATAATCCCGAGCATATGAACACTGCAGATATTTATCTTCAGAACATCATCGGTGTATTTACAGATGGTATGTACAACGGCTCGATGTACGTCATTACTGTTGATAATGCCGGCAACACCACTGAGTGGGACGGCATCTGCAGCAGAGGCAAATGGGAGGCAGTAAGGAACGCCAGCCTCGACAAGAAAGGCAAGATACCTGTTCTTTCCGCAAGACTGAACAAGGACAATCATATATACATGACTGAGGAAGGTGCTACAAATAACGGGGTATCCAACCTCATTTCCGGCGGAAGCAAAAGAGACTGATATAGGAGCATACACGTGACCAGGATCAGCATTGTCTGTGTGGGCAAGATCAAAGAAAAATACTGGAATGATGCCATAGCAGAGTATTCCAAGAGACTCTCCAGATATTGTAAGCTGGAGATAATTGAAGTGGCGGATGAGAAAACTCCCGATAACGCTTCAGAGGCTCTTGAGGGTCAGATCAAGAAGAAGGAAGCCGAGAGGATACTTAAGCACCTGGAAGACGGGGCTGCAATCTGCGCCCTGGCCATTGAAGGCAAGAGATATACCTCCGAGGGCTTTTCTGAGTATATTGAGAATCTGGGTGTTCAGGGAGCAAGTCACATTCAGTTCGTCATCGGCGGCTCTTTGGGACTTCATGAATCAGTTATGAAAAAAGCGCAGTACAAGATCAGTTTTTCGGATATGACATTCCCTCATCAGATGATGAGAGTCATTTTGCTGGAACAGATCTACAGGGGATACCGGATAATGACCGGTGAGCCTTATCATAAATAAAACGGGGATTATTGAATGAGTGAGATAACAGAACTTACGCTATCTCTGTCGGCCGAGGACCAGAAGAATATTTTCGGCGGCAATGACAGTTATATCCGCAAGATTGAAAAGAGTTTTAGGGTAGAGATAATCGACAGAAACGGACAGCTGCATATCATCGGAAGCAGAGAGGATGCAGACAGTGCCGCAGGGATCTTAAGAGAGCTGGTTCAGCTTTCAAGACGGGGTTCCGCAATAGAGGAACAGAACGTGGATTATGCTATTTTCCTGAAGAAGGAGAATGGTGAGAAGCCCGATGTAAAAAGGGAGAAGGAAAACGACAACGTACTTGTTGATATTGACAGGGATGTGATCTGCCATACCATTTCCGGAAAGCCCATCAAACCCAAGACCCTCGGGCAAAAGAAATATATAGACGCCATACGTAACAACATGATCGTATTTGGTCTGGGACCTGCGGGAACCGGTAAGACATACCTTGCCATGGCTATGGCAATAACCGCTTTTCAGAGAGAAGAGGTCAGCAGAATCATTCTGACAAGACCTGCCATAGAAGCGGGAGAGAAGCTGGGATTTTTGCCCGGCGACCTTCAGAGTAAGGTTGACCCGTATTTAAGGCCTCTCTACGATGCCCTTTATCAGATCATGGGCACCGAGAACTTCATCAAGAATATGGAAAAAGGGCTTATAGAGGTTGCACCCCTTGCATACATGAGAGGAAGAACCCTTGATAATGCCTTTATCATTCTGGATGAGGCTCAGAATACAACTCCCGCTCAGATGAAGATGTTTTTGACCAGAGTAGGATTCGGTTCCAAGGTTATCATCACAGGTGACGCCACCCAGAAGGACCTTGCTCCCGATGTAAAATCAGGACTTGATGTTGCGAAGGCAGTACTCAAGGACATTGATGAGATTCAGTTTATCAATCTTACCAGTGCGGATGTTGTAAGACATCCTCTGGTTCAGAAGATCGTTAAGGCTTATGAGGACTTTGAGAAGAAGTCTGTGAATAAGCAGAACAGAAAATCCATACAAAAACTGGAGAGACGTTCCGGAAATGGAAAATGAAAAATCTTCCCTGGGGAAAGTTAAAATATTATATGGTGTGATGTTTGTGTTCACCGGGCTGATGGTTTTCGGAATGTCTTTTGCCATGGGGAAAAGCTACGAGGCTATCCTCAGAAATACCATTGTTTCCCTTGTGATTGCGGGCACTGTTATTTTCATGCTGCTGGATGCCATATCCAGAGGCAGGGAGGCTATGTCCTACGATAACTTTTACAGGAAGAACAGATTTGGCGTGGTATTCATGATAATGGTGGTCTTGTCATGTCTCTTTTCCCTGGTTCCCAACGCCTTCTGGCCATATATGTCACTGCTCGTTATCCTGGCATTGTTCTCCAATACGGAGATAGGGCTTGCTTCAGGGATTGGATTTGTGATCATCACGGTGATGCTTGAGGAAAACGGCGATGTGGGAGAACTGTTCATGTATGTTGTCGCCGGTATTGTGGCGGTGGCTCTTTTCAGGGATCTGAAGGAAAATACCTCCATCGGACTTCCGGTGTTCATATCTCTTTTGATGCAGGCGGTCCTTCTTATGGCATTTAATGTGCTGTTCCAGAACAGGACCTTTTCCATCAATATCCTGATCCTGCCGGTTCTGAATCTGATGCTGAATCTTATTATACTTCTGGTGTTCCTTAATATTTTCGGAGTTTATGTTTTGCGAAAATCCAACGATGTTTACATGGATATCAACGACGCCGAATATCCGCTTCTTGTAAGCCTTAAGGAAAAAGACAAGGATGAATACTTCAGGGCAATCCATACCGCATACCTTGCAGAGCGAATAGCCATGGGACTTGGCTATAATGCCAGGGCTATCAAGACCTGCTCCTATTATCACAGGATAGGAATTCTGGATGGCAGTCTAAAGTGGGCAGATATGGAGCATTACTATCTGGAGAATAACTTTCCGGAGGAAGCCGTGGAGTTCCTTCATGAATATCTTGAACCGGTAAAGGGCAAGGCCAAAAGCAGAGAGGCTCTGGCGGTTCAGCTTTCCGAGACGGTTATTGCCTCTATAATGTATCTGGTTCGCCAGAACAAAGAGGTGAAGATAGATTACGAAAAGCTCATTGACGATCTGTTCGACAAGAAAGAAAAAGAAGGAGAGCTGAAAAACTACGGCGTAACATTCTACGAATACGATCAGATGAGAAAGATTCTTAAGAAAGAGAAACTGTATTATGACTTTTTACGTTGAGAATGAAGTTGATGCCGAATTTGATTTTGATATAGAGGAGCTCTGCAAGCTTGTGGGTGATGAGGTCATGAGGTCCGAGGGATGCAAGGAGGGCCTTGAAGTGTCGCTTATCATAACCGATGATGAAGGGATAAGGCAGATGAACAGTGAATTCCGTCAGATAGATAAGCCTACTGACGTATTGTCTTTTCCCAATGTAAGCTATGAGACTCCCGGAGACTTTTCCGTTATGGAAGGGGCTCAGAGAGTGGATCTTTTAGATCCCGACACAGACAAGATCATGTTTGGTGATATAGTTATAAATGAGAACCGTGTAAGAAGCCAGGCTTTGGAATACGGACACAGCGAAAAGAGGGAATTTGCGTTTCTTCTGGCCCACAGCCTTTTGCATCTTTGCGGATATGACCACATGGAGCCGGAGGAGGCAAAGGTCATGGAGGACAAGCAGGAGGGCATCTTAAATACACTGGGTATAACAAGAGACTGAATTTTGTTTGGGGAATATATAAAATGGGGAGAACGTCGAAATGAAGACGTATACAGAAAGTAACAGGATAAGGCCGCATATTCTTACGGCTTCCGTATACTGGGCAATCGCATTGCTGATGGCCTTTTGCATTATCGCACACAGGATCTACGGAGAAAAAGGCTCCTACTTTACGGCAGGGGCATTTGGATTCTTTGGATTTTTCTATACTGGACTGGTGCTTGCCTGCCAGAAGGCGGTTTATATCATGGTAAGGCTAAGAGCCAGAAGATCGCAGTATCTCAATGCTGAGACCAATATGCACAGGTCCCTGAATATCTTTGGCGCAGCAGGAGTTATTCTGGGAATTCTGCTGGCGGCACTAAGCTACAGGATTGCGGGATTTCTTTTCCATGGAGAAAGAGGCTTCTTCCAGCTGATAATTGTTGCGGTATGCGGCGTGCTTATGGGCGTACAGGGAGTTCTTAGAGGATACCTGCAGGGAATAGGATACACGAAGCCTATTCTGATCGCAGACCTTCTGGTTGCTCTGGTTTCCGGAATTACCGGAACTGTGGCCACGATATTCCTTTACAGCTACGGACTTAAGGTCAATGACCTGTTTCATGTGGACGAGTACAGCGCGGTTTACGGATCTGTGGGAGTTATGCTGGGGCTTCTGGCCGGAACTCTTACAGGACTTATACAGATTCTGATCAGCTATCATATCAGAAAAGCTGAAATAAAGGACGTTGTAAAGAGCGGCGCTCCAAGATACCTTGACAACAAAAATGATGTCATCGCAGGAGTACGGGTTATCCTGCTTTTATATGTTACTGCCGCTGTGGCGCTTATTGTGGATGAGGTATACTTTGTGCTTCATTCGGTGAGGGTCCATCCCGATGGGGATTTCATGTCAAATTTCGGAAGCTACTTCGGAAGGGGCATTTGCCTTGTGGCTCTCTTTACGGTGCTTTGCTGCATTCCCTTTATCAAGTCCTGGAACAGGGTTATGGCAAGGGTTGAGCGAGATGAGTATGAGGGAGCGAGGGAGAGACTGAAGAAGCTGATCCGTTTCTCAGGAATGCTGGTAATCCCGGTTGGGATATTTATGCTGGCAATCCCTCAGACTTTGCAGATCACAATCTACGGCAAAAGTAATGAACTGGCCAACACCTTTACCATGGTCAGCGGCGTTCTTGTGATCGTATGCGCTGTTGGAATGTTCTTTTCCTGGTTCCTTAATCATATGGGAAGATCGATCCTTATACTTCTCAATGTAGGAGTGGGATGGGGAGTTCACGCCCTTGGACTGTTTGTTTTTGTTACCATTCTTGACCGCGGGATTTACGGAATACAGATGGCAACCCTGGTGGCAGTTGTGATATATGACCTTATGTGCACAGTGATCACCTTTAAGATGCTCAAGCTTAAAGTGAGTACGCTGAAGGTGTGGACCACATCTTTGCTTTCTTCTGCAGCTGCCGGGTTTGTGATATTTCTTTTGAATATGCTTCTGACCAATCTCATCGGAGAGGTACTGACGTTTATTCTGTGCGTGATTGTGTTCTTTGTAATATACATGCTGATCATGATCGTGACCGGCGGTATCAGAAAGCATGAGCTTGGTTCAATTCCGCTTGGCGGTCTGTTTAAGGGCTTTGCCGCAATGGTGCAGCCTTCGAGATTAGATGAGGAGTAAATGGCTAAGAAGATTATAATCGCTGGCGGAGGCGCTTCGGGTATGTGTGCCGCGATATATGCGGCCCGCAACGGCGCCAACGTCACCATAATAGAAAAGAATAATGTCCTTGGGAAAAAGCTCTCAATGACAGGAAACGGCAGATGTAACCTGACCAATCTTGACATGAGAGAGGACTGTTTTAATGCTGCTGCAAGAACCAGAATGAAAAGCTGGCTTGCAGCTTTTGGCGCTACAGAGGTAATAAGGTTTTTTGGGTCCTTAGGAGTAGTGGTAAGGAGCGAAGACGGTTATATCTATCCGGCTTCCGGCCAAGCCACCACTGTTGTGACTGCGCTTTGCGACGAGATAAGAAGGCTCGGCGTTACGGTGGTTTACGAACAGCAGGTTAAGAGGATTGAAGTGGCGTATGGCGCTGCGGGGGATTCCCGTGGAAGTTTTGGTGGCAATTTAAGCGGCGATGCTAAGAAGGATTCTGGTGGAAACTATGGCGCCGAGGGGGATTGCGGAGGATATGTTGTTGTTACCGACAAGGACAGGTTCTCCTGCGATGCAGTTATCATGGCCACAGGTTCTTTGTCGGGACCCAAGACTACCATGTCCACCGGGGATGGCTACTATATTTGCAGACAGCTTGGCATGAGCATCAAGGATACCTTCCCGGCACTTGTGGGATTTAAATGCGACCGCGAGGATGGACTTCCCCAGGCCGGAGTGCGGAGCATGGCCAATGTTTCTTTTTACCTGGGAACAGAGGAGCTTGCTCGTGAATACGGTGAAGTCCAGATAACGCCTGAGGGGATTTCGGGAATCCCAGTTATGCAGGCGTCAAGGGAAGTGGTAAAGCTTGTTTCCGAGAAAAAGCCTGTTTATGCAGAGGTGGACTTTTTCCCGGATTACGATGATAAGGAATTTGAAGCCCTCAAGCAGGATATGATGCGATTTCTTGATAAGAGGACGCTGGGAGAATTTCTTCAGGGCTTTGGCAACAGCAATATAAACGAGCTTGTGATGTCCCGCATGAAGCTTGGCAAGGGAATGAAGATGAAGAATATCTCACCTTCCATGGCGGAGTGCATCCTGGATAACTATAGAAAGCTGAAATTCAGGATTGTTGACTGCAACGGCTACCAGGCATCCCAGGTTACCACCGGCGGCGTAAGCCTCGGAGATATCGGAGATCACTTTGCCTATGTAAATGATAACGGCATCTACTGCATCGGCGAGCTCCTGGACGTTGACGGCAGATGCGGCGGCTACAACCTTCAGTGGGCCTTCATGAGCGGCAGCATCGCCGGCACTGCGGCATCCATGTGAGGCGAGGGTGAACTGGCGGCGCGGCATGGGAGATGACCTAATAGCTGTTTTTTGGTAGGGAAGTCAATTTACTTATTTTGCTTTTGGAAATAATTCCAGTGTTTTGTTGAATATTTTTCCAAAATGAGCTCTTTTTCACCTTGAAGGATTAGAATTTGGAAAAAAGAGAAATCAATTTTCTCGTATTTTCCAAAAATCAGCTGTTTTTGGAAAAAACTGAATGATCAGGTTGCCAAGGCTGTGTCTATGATGATCGGGTTGCAAAAGGGTAAGTAGTGAGACGGCGAAGCCTGCATAGATAGAAACAAAGATAGAATTGAAATCATAACCAAACACAAATAGAAGCAGAGATACCAACATGATAAGAATTAGTCAGATCAAGATTCCTATTGAAATAAATAATAGACTCAAAGCACAATCAGAGGTGCCGGGAAAGTCCTCGTCTGATGATGCGCTGAAATCTGCCCTCAGAAAAAAGGCTGCAAAGATTCTCAGGATAGATGCAGGTAAAATCAGTCAGATTGAAATCGTTAAGCACTCTATCGATGCAAGAAAAAAGCCTGAGCTCTACGACGTTTATGTTGTTGATCTGAAAGTGCATGGCGAAAAGAATGTAGCCAAGAAGTGCCGGGATAGAAATGTGTCGGTGATTGAGGAAAAGAAATATGATTTCCTTGAGAAAGTCAGCCGTCTAATAAATGTACCTTTGGATTGCGATGAACATGCTTCCGGCCGAATTGTCATAGTTGGAGCAGGCCCGGCAGGACTGTTTTGCGGGTATGAGCTGGCAAAGCATGGATATAAGCCCATTATTATCGAGCGCGGCGCGGATGTAGACAAGAGAAGTGAGATTGTTGAGAAGTTCTGGGAGAGCGGAGAGCTTGATCTTAAGACCAATGTTCAGTTTGGAGAAGGCGGAGCCGGAACTTTTTCTGACGGCAAGCTCAACACCATGGTGAAGGACAAGGAAGGAAGAGGTGCTGAAGCCCTTAGGATCTTTGCAGAGAACGGAGCACCGGAGCGCATTAAGTACGAGTCCAAGCCCCACATCGGAACCGACATTCTCAAAAATGTAGTAAAGAATATCAGAAACGAGATAATAGCCTGTGGCGGACAGGTTCTTTTTGAGACTCAGCTGACAGAGCTTATCACAGATGCAGATGGAAGGCTCACCGCTATTAAAGTCAGTGGTGTTGCAAAAAAAGATGCTTCAGCCCCTGATATTGAATCAACCATAAAGTGCGACGCCGTTGTCCTTGCCATAGGCCACAGCGCCCGTGATACCTTTGTTATGCTCAAGGAAAAAAGCGTTGACATGCAGCCCAAGCCTTTTGCTGTGGGTTTTAGAGTTGAGCATCCCCAGGGCCTTATAAATCTGTCTCAGTACGGCATCGATGCTCCGGATATTCTTCCGGCTGCGCCCTACAAGCTTACGACTACCACAAAGGAGGGAAAGGGAGTCTATTCCTTCTGCATGTGCCCCGGAGGATATGTGGTTAATGCTTCTTCCGAGGAGGGAAGGCTTTGCGTCAATGGTATGAGCTACAGCAAAAGAGACGGCAATAACGCCAACTCCGCCATCATAATAACCGTTGATCCCAAGGACTTTGGCTCCGAGGATGTCCTTGCCGGAGTGGAGTTCCAGAGAAATCTTGAAAAAAGAGCCTTTGACCTGGCGGGAGGTAAGATTCCCGTTGAGTACTATGGAGGCTTCAAGCGGGCTGTAAATTCGGCTAATACAGATGAACAGAAAAATCATACATCTGTTGGCGCAACCCAAGACAATACATGCAGTATAGACCCGGAAACCTTCACCCCTCAGATGAAGGGTGCCTATGAGTTTGCTGCTGTTCACACCATACTTCCCAAAGACCTGAACGAAGCCTTTGTTGAAGGAATGGAGAATTTCGGTCGTACGATAAAAGGCTATAATGATGCCCATGCCCTTGTCTCCGGCGTTGAGAGCAGGACTTCCTCACCGGTAAGGATAAACAGAGGTGATGACGGGCAGTCCCTTAATATAAAAGGTCTTTTCCCTTGTGGAGAAGGCGCAGGATATGCAGGCGGCATTATGTCCGCAGCAATGGACGGCATCCGCACCGCGGAGCTGGTGGCTGCGCAAATATTATTATAAATGACGATGTGGCATAACTGCTCATTCGAAGCTATCAAAGACAGAAAGCTCAATGCAGCGAAGCTATGCACTTCCGGCCCATGATCAAACAAAAGGAGTCCCAATAATGTCTACACAGGACGCAGTAAAAGAAAAATCGAAAAGCAAGATCAAGGAACCCAGGCAGTACAACGTTGTCATGCACAACGATGACTTTACCACCATGGAATTTGTGGTGGAGGTTCTGGTGGATATTTTTCATAAGGATGAAGTAACAGCCCAGGCCATAATGCTGAACGTTCACAAGAAGGGCAAGGCAGTTGTGGGAAAATATCCCTACGACATCGCCAGCACCAAGGTGAATGCGGCTCTTTCAAGGGCCAAAAGCCAGGGATACCCATTTCGAATGACGGTTGAGGAGGCGTGAAACAAAGCCAAATGACCGTAGAAGAGGCCTGACACAGAGCCAAATGACGGTGGAGAAGGCGTGAAACAAAGCCACATTACTGTTGAAGAGGTTTAAGACAGCGCCCCCACTGAATGCCATATAGACTATCCGGGAGATCACAACATGAAGCTTTCAGAGAATACCGCGCAGATTCTGCAGGAAACTGTGGAATATGCCCGTGAGAATAATTACGAATATGTTACGCCTGAGATGCTGCTTCTTTTCATAATGCAGGATGAGACCTTTGCGGAGGCTTTCTATTACTGCGGCGGAGATGGCACCATTCTGGCTTCGCAGCTGAACGCCTATATCTCTGACTATATCGAGAAGACTCAGGGAAAAGAGCCGGAGCTTTCAGCGGGGCTTAATTTTGTGCTGGCCTTTGCGGGGCAAAGTGCCTACAGCAGCGGCAACGAGGAGATAAATGTAAGGCATCTTGTTCATGCCATCTGGAATCTGGATGAGAGCTATGCCAAGTACTATCTGGAACAGCAGCTTTCTGAGGCAGATCTTTTACAGGAGATGGCCAATATAGAAGATGCCGCAGGCGAGGAGGACGGATACGAAATGCCCTTTGGCAATGAGGAAATGTCTGATGGTGAGGGCGGACATCCCTCAGGTCACAGAAATCAGGAAGACAACTGGAAGCTTTATGCACCGTGCCTCAATGATACGCTGAAGGATGTAAATCCTCTGATAGGAAGGCAGGCAGAACTGGAGCGGACAATTCAGATCCTCTGCAGGAAGGACAAGAACAATCCCCTTCATATCGGAGAACCCGGTGTTGGCAAAACTGCCATTACCTACGGCCTTGTTGAGCTTCTTAAGAAGGACGAGGTTCCGGACGCCATTAAGGGAGCTAAGGTATTTGCCCTCGACCTTGGCGGTATGCTGGCGGGAACCCAGTACAGAGGCGACTTTGAAAAGAGATTTAAGAAGGTGCTTTCCGAGATCGGCAAAGAGGAAAGGCCCATCATTTACATTGACGAGATCCACAATTTATCAGGAGCAGGAGCGGTTGGTGAAGGCTCTTTTGACGCATCAAATATGTTAAAGCCCTATCTGTCTGACGGGCACATCAGGTTCATAGGTGCTACCACCTTCGAGGAGTACAAAAAATACTTCGAGAAAAACAAGAGCCTCATAAGGCGCTTCCAGAACGTGGAGATCAAGGAGCCCACTGAGGAGGAGAGCGTTAAGATCCTTGAGGGCCTGAAGGAAAAGTACGAGACCTATCACGGTGTCAGATATGATAAGGACGTTCTGGAATACGCTGTTAAGATGAGCAGCAAGTACATCAATGAGAGGTTCCTCCCGGATAAGGCCATCGACATCATCGATGAAGCCGGCTCCTACAGAAAGCTCCATCTGCTTGAGGGCAGCAACCAGACCGTTGGCAAGGATGTTATTAACGAGATCCTCACCAAGATCTGTCGTGTGCCCATCGAGACTGTTGAGACAGACGACATGGCCGGTCTGGCTACTTTGGAGGAACGTCTTAAGAAGCTTATCTTCGGACAGGACGAGGCGGTAAGCCAGGTGGTTAACGCCGTGAAATTCTCTAAGGCAGGACTTATCGAGGATGGCAAGCCTTTAGCAAGCCTTCTTTTCGTGGGCCCCACAGGTGTTGGCAAGACCGAGATAGCAAGGTGCCTGGCAAAAGAGCTGGGATCAAAGCTTATACGTTTTGATATGAGTGAGTACGGAGAAAAACACGCAGTGGCCAAGCTCATCGGCTCTCCCGCAGGATACGTGGGATATGAGGAGGGCGGCATACTGACTGAGGCCATAAGAAAGAGCCCGTCCTCTGTGCTTCTTCTTGATGAGATAGAAAAAGCTCATCCCGACATATTTAATGTGCTTTTGCAGGTAATGGATTATGCTACGCTGACCGATAACCAGGGCAGAAAGGCGGATTTCAGGAACGTGATCGTGATCATGACTTCCAACGCCGGCGCCAATAAGCTGGGAAAGAGCGGCATAGGTTTTGTAAGCGAGAAGCAGGACAACGGAGCTCTTATGGATGCTGTAAAGCAGACCTTCCAGCCTGAGTTCAGGAACCGTCTTACCAAGATTGTTGCCTTTAACAGCATGGATGAGGAAATGGCAAGGCTTGTAGTTGACAAGAAGCTTTCCGAGATGGCACTGCAGCTTGAGGCCAGGAACATTATCGTTAAGGCAGATAAGAAGGCAAAAGAGCTGGTGAAGGTAAGAGGTATCAGTCAGGAATTCGGTGCCAGAGAAGTGGACCGCGTAATCAGAAATGATATTAAGCCTTTGTTTGTGGATGATATTCTCTTTGGCAGTCTTAA
>JAILFT010000177.1 GCA_024697425.1 Butyrivibrio sp.
ACAGGAACTCCCGGGGCATAGTCACATCTGAAGCCGTCTATGTCATATTCCCTGATCCAGTACTTCATGCACTCGATCATCTCTTTTCTCATATCGGCATTGTCATAATTTAGGTCTGCAACATCCGGCCAGCCCATGTTCTTTGGGGAAATGATACTGCCGTTCTCCTGTGTATACCAGTCAGGGTGCTCGCTTATCCACGGGCAGTCCCAGCCGGTGTGGTTTGCCACCCAGTCAAGGATGACGTGAAAGCCCATGTCGTGGGCTTTGTCCACCAGTGCTTTAAAATCCTCCTTCGTTCCAAACTCCGGGTTAACCTCCCTGTAGTCTGTTACGGAGTAGTAGGATCCCAGTTTTCCGGATCTGTTGGTCACTGAGATTGGGTGGATGGGCATGAACCACAGGGTGTTTACTCCCATATCCTTTAATGTATCCAGATGCTCTGAGAATTCGTTAAAGGTTCCCGAAGGAGTGTACTGTCTTACGTTAACTTCATACAAAACCGCATCCTGCGTCCACACCGGAGCCTTTGATACTCCCTCTTCCTCTTTGATACTTCCGCAGCCGGCTGCTGCTATCATAAGTGCCGTCAGAAGTATGGCTGTTATTCTTTTTATGGTTATTTTCATGTTGTTATTCCTCTGCTTAAGAAAAGAGCAGATCCTCATCTGTGATCTGCTCATGCCTGTTGTTATTGTATCTTCGTTACTGTGTGAGATCCCTTACCGACTGTCTCTCCATAACCCTTATGGGCTGGCGCTCATCCACATGAAGATCCTTCTCTCCGTCTATCATCCTGAAAAGGAATCCTCCCGCCTTCTCCGCTTTCCACTCATAGTCCTGTGCAATGGATGTAAGCTTGGGCGTCATGAAATCGCAGTCCGGAAGGTTATCAAAACCAATGACGGAAATGTCGTGGGGAACCCTTATGCCGCACTGCTGGAGTCCCTCGATGATGCCAAAGGCAACAATGTCCGAAAGGGTCGCAACAGCTGTGTATCCTCTGTTGGAAAAAACTATATCCTGCCCAACTTCCACAGCATTCCTGTATGTGGAAACGCAGCTGAAGGCATCTCTGTTAAGGTTAAAATCTATATTGCTCTCCTTGCATGCATCAAGAAAGCCCTGCTGCCTCTCCCTTATAACGCCTTCACCTTCATTGGGAGGTGTTACCAGCGCCAGCTTCCTGTGGCCCTTTCCGATAAGGTACTTGGCTGAAAGATACCCTCCGCGGTAATCTTCGATCCCGACGTTAACTATCTTCTCTCCCGGTGCATAGGTATCTATGAATACCATGGGAATATCGATGGTCTGCCTTATCTCCCTTACTTCATCCCTGAATACTCCAAGGAAAAAAGCTCCGTCAACATTCCAGGATGAAAGGAGCGGTATGATCTCTCTGGGATCACCGACGCATCTTAGCATGACATAGTAATCATGGCGTCTTACCAGCCTCTCAAGGGCAGCTACTATATGTGCATTGTAGGGATTGGTCAGGAAATCTTCGCTCTTATCAAGATAGGGAACCACAACGCCTATGAGATGGCTCTCCTTCTTGGCAAGAGATCTGGCCATGACATTGGGCTTGTAATTTGAATCCCGAATGATCTTCTCAACTTTCTGTCTGGTCTCCTCCGACACCTTGTGAAAGTTGCCGTTTATTACGTTGGAAACCGTAGCAGTGCTGACGCCTGCAAGAGAAGCAATAGTCTTTAAGTTCATCTGTGCTCCAATCTGAATCTTATGTCAGTAATAGGTTTAGCGATTAACCTTTCTTAACTATACATAAAATCCAAACTCTGTGTCAAGCACATATTGTCTGGTTCGTTAATACACTGTATTAACGTCGGTGATGCTGCCGCCGTTAACCTTGAAGCTCCAGATCTGATGATCCGTAAGACGATGCTCCGTAAGATAATAGGTATCATCAACCTTAGAAATATTGTAGGGGGTTCCGCCTCCGACAAAGTACTCAGAGTAGATATCCTCGTACTTACCCTTTACGAGGCCGTCAAGGGATTTGGTCCTTACGATGGTGGCAAAGTCCTGGTTACCGCTTATATCCGTTGAAACGGTTATGTAATAGTAACCCTCTATAGGCATTATCTGTACCATTCCCGCCATGGTATCGGGAACATCGTAAGTTCTTTTTACTGAAAGAGTCTCAAGGTCGCAGACCAGTATCTGTGGCTTTACACCGGCAGCCGAAACTCCCGAGACAAAAAAGATCTCATCTCCGATGATGGTAAATGAGCGGACATAAGTATTGGAAAGCTGATCAACCTTCCTTATGTCCGTAAGATACATGCGGGTAGAATCCGCAGTATGTCTGAAACAATACAGTTCTCCCGATTCGGAGCTCCATACATAGAAAGTATCGGAGATCTCATCGTAAGCACTGAAATGAGGCCTTATACCTATTTCGTAAAAGACCTGTGTCTTGATAAACTTATCGCCGGATTTCTCAAAGACAAGTACTCTGCTGTTCTCGGTATCATCCATCAGGTAAACTTTGCCGTCGCTGGCAAGAGTATGAGGATAAGTAACCTCACTGCACATTATGTTCCACTGATCAAGGGGCTTGCCCATGGTATCAGAATAGATGATCCTGTTGTGATAGCAGTCCACAATAAACCAGACATCATCCACCTTCGTTACATACGTAGGCACACTCAGTCTGGTATCGTAGTTGTGTTCAGTCTCATAGCCTGCCGCAGCAGCCTCTAAATCCGCTGCGGAATCATAGAGCTCAGACATGCGAAGATACTTGCTTCCGTCAAAGGGATCAGCCTTAACAGGAGTTTTATCGCCGCCCCCAAGGCCCCCGCAGCCCGCAAGCAGCAGTACACACAATATTAAGCTTATAAGTCCGGAAAAAAGTCTGTGTCCTCTCATAGCAGGCAAACTATAATGGCACAGCCATTACTCGTTCTCTTCCTCTTCCTGTGAAGCTACAAGATCCTCGTTGTTCACCAGATCTCCCTCCACCTTCTCAACATACATATGGCCATCAAGATGATCAAGTTCGTGACAGATGGCCCTGGCAAGAAGCTCTTCGCCCTCGATTTCGTACTCGTTCATGTCAAGATCATAGGCTTTGGCCCTGACATGATTGGGTCTGGTAACAATGCCCGACTTACCGGGAATTGAAAGACATCCCTCATAACCGGTCTGCTCACCATCAGCCTCTAAGATTGTGGGATTTATCATCACGATAGGCTGATCTCCCTCGGGAGATACGTCTATAACCACTATTCTCTTCAAAACCCCCACCTGAGGCGCTGCAAGGCCAACACCGTTGGCTTCATACATGGTATCAAGCATATCATCAACCAGTTCCCTGATCCTGGGAGTTACTTCCTTAACCTCCTTGCAGGGCTTGGCCAGTACATCATCACCGTATTCTCTGATAGTTCTAAGTGCCATTTTATATTTCTCCGTTTCTTTTAAACATCATCATTAAACTCTTATAATCATATCATCCACCGTTCATAGGGTCAAAGTCAAATTGAACGGTGACATATCGCAGCCTTCCCATGTCCTCAAGCTTCCTTATGTAGGCCTCAAGAAGGTCCTTGAGCCGCACCAGGCCTTCATAGTCATCAAGCTTCGCAAAGACATTGAGACGGTAAACATCATTTATCCTGCTGATGGCAGAGAATGCAGGTCCTATGAATACCGCGCCTTCCACATGCTGCTGTTCCATAATAGCGCGAAGCCTCGTTGCCAGCTCCATGCCTTCCTTCTCATCACGGCTCTGGATCTGTACCGACATCATATGAGAAACCGGCGGATACTTAAGCAGGTCCCTGTAGGCTATCTCCTCGTTGTAAAAAGAGTTGTAGTCCTGAGCGGAAGCTGCCAAAATGCTGTAGTGATCGGGCTGATAGCTCTGGATCACCACATTTCCTGCCTTATCACCTCTTCCCGCTCTTCCCGCAGCCTGGGTAAGCAGCTGAAAGGTTCTCTCCGATGCCCTGTAATCTGCGGCGTATAAAGACATATCCGCCGCCAGGATTCCCACCAGAGTCACATCCGGGAAATCATGGCCTTTTACGATCATCTGAGTTCCCACCAGTACATCTGCCTCCTTATTGGCAAAGGCAGAAAGTATCTTCTCGTAGCTTCCCTTGGTCCTGGTAGTATCGGCATCCATTCTCAAAACCCTGGCCTTTGGCCAGAATTTCTTTACCTCATCTTCTATCTGCTGGGTTCCTGCCCTGAAGGAGGAAACATATTTAGATCCGCATTCGGGGCATATCTTTGGTCTTATCTCCTCATGACCGCAATAGTGGCACACAAGCTTTCCACCCCGATGTTCGGATAAAGAGACATCGCAGTGAGGGCACTTGAACACATGGCCGCATCCTCTGCAGGAGACAAAGCCCGCCAGTCCTCTCCTGTTGATAAACAGCATTGCCTGCTCTTCTTTTTCCAGCTTCTCCTCCATAAGTTCCTGAAGCCTTAATGAGAAAATTGATCGATTTCCCATTCTCAGTTCCTGCCGAAGGTCTGCCACCTCCACCGTAGGAAGTGTGCCTCCGGTGAGACGCTCATTCAGTTCAAAGAGCTTGTACTCCCCGGTCCTTGCTCTGTAATAGGCTTCAAGTGACGGGGTAGCCGAGCCCAGAACCACACAGGCTCCATCGGGAACCAGCTTTGCCAGTTCTATTGCCGTTTCCCGGGCATGATATTTAGGCATGTTCTCACTCTTATAAGTGGATTCATGCTCCTCATCGATGATTATAATTCCGGTATTGGGAAAAGGAGTAAAAAGAGCCGATCTTGGGCCGATGATTATGTCTATGTCACCGGTCCTTGCTCTTTCCATCTGATCAAACTTCTCTCCCGGAGAAAGAGATGAATTCATTACCGATACTCTGTCTCCGAAGTGAGTATAAAACCTCATCAGCGTCTGATAGGTCAGTGCGATCTCAGGTATAAGAACTATAGCCTGCTTGCCGCGCTTTAAAATGTCGTCTATCAGGGCTATATAAACTTCAGTCTTCCCACTTCCTGTGATTCCGTGGATCAGGTAGGTATCTCTTTTCCCAAGGTCGTAGTCACGCTTTACGGTATCAACAATATGCTGCTGCCCGGGGCTTAAAACCTTGTCGCTGTATCTTCCCGAGGAAGCAACCTGCGGATTTCTGAAGTATTCTTCGCTTTCTATGCGGATTATCCCCTTATCCTCAAGGCTCTTAAGGGTAGCTGCTGCAACATTCAGCTTGCCGGTAATAAACTCATAGGGAATCCTCTCACCGGGATTTCCCAGCAGTTCCTTAAGAATTCTCTCTCTTGCCTTCTGCTTCTTCCTTACGCACTCATTGTAGATGGCTGTAGCCTCTTCTTCAGAGGTCAAAAGAGATACGAATTTCCTTACCTGTCTCTTTTGCTTCCTGGCGGAAGGAAGCACAGTTTTCAGCGCCGCTATCATTGTGGAGCCGTAGTGGCGCTTCATCCATGCCGCAAGACGAAGGGAAATATCCTCCGCAGATACAATGTCATCCTGAACCGAGATGATTTCCTTGATCTTATCAACGTCCCAGTTCGGTTCATCCGTAATCTCAATTACATACCCTTTCCTTGGGGTATTGCCCCTTCCGAAGGGCACCTGGACGCATACTCCTATATCTACCCTGTCTCTTAGATGCTCAGGTATCCGATACTGAAAGGGTCTGTCCACCTTCTCGTGGGATATATCTATTATGATGTTAGCAAAAATATCTCCTGCCACTTACTCTCCTTGTAACCCTGTGCCATTTATCGGCGGACAACCATTTGGTTTTTATCTGCGCTCCTCAAGGATCTCCTTTATAAGATCTCTCTCATCCATGGGATATTTAACGCCCTTGATCTCCTGATAATCCTCATGTCCCTTGCCTGCAAGCACTATGATGTCGCCCTGCTCCGCATTATCAATGGCGTAGGCAATAGCCTCCTTGCGATCTGTGATCTTGATGTACTTGCCGTCGGTCTTCTTCATGCCGGTCTCAATGTCGTTCATGATCTCTTCCGGCTCTTCAAATCTTGGATTATCGGAAGTGATAATGGTAAAGTCGGCATATCTTCCGCTTACTTCCCCCATCTCGAATCTTCTGAGCTTACTTCTGTTGCCGCCGCAGCCAAAGAGACATACCAGCCTGTTGGGGCGATAGTCTCTTAAGGTGGTAAGAAGGCTCTTAAGAGCCATTGCGTTGTGGGCATAGTCGATCATAAGAGTAAATTCGTCCGAAACCTTTACCATCTCGATCCTGCCCTTAACCTTGGCATTCTTGAGTGCAGGAGCTATCTCCTCTGCAGTGCAGCCAAAGTGTCTTGCAACAGCAATGGCGCAAAGCGCATTATAAACACTGAACTTACCGGGGGTGCGGATCTCAGCGTGAACATTAATAAGTCCGTCGGTGTCAAAGAATACACCAAGCTCGCCGGGTTTTCTGATATATGCAAGGTTGATGGCTCTAAGGTCAACCCCCTCACCAAAACCGTAGGTCTCAACTTCACAGGTATGTCCTTCAAGAATGTCATCAGTGTGGATGTCGTCACCATTGCAGATACCTGTTCTGCACTGTTTGAAGAGCAGTCCCTTGCAATGCATATAGTCATCAAAATCCTTGTGCTCATTGGGGCCGATATGGTCCGCTTCAATATTGGTAAAGATACCTATATCAAAAATAAATCCCTGGCTTCTGTGAAGCATAAGTCCCTGGGAAGAAACCTCCATAACAACCGCATCACAGCCGGCTTCAACCATCCTGGCCATATACTCCTGAAGTGTGTAGGACTCGGGAGTTGTATTCTCTGAATGGATATGCTCATCTCCGATGATAACCTCGATGGTTCCGATAAGTCCCACCTTATGTCCTGCATTTTCCAGCATGCTGCGGATAAGATAGGTGGTGGTGGTCTTGCCCTTTGTTCCTGTTATACCGATGGTCTTAAGCTTTTTAGCCGGATGATCAAAGTATGCGGCAGATATAAATGCCATGGCATATCTGGTACTGTCAACTCTGATAACAGGCATCCTGCATTCTTCCGGAAGCTCCACCTCATGTTCAACCACAATAGCTCCGGCCCCTGCCTCTGCAGCCTGGGCAGCACAGGAATGTCCGTCAAAGTTGGCTCCCTTTATGCAGATGAAAAGAGATCCCTCTTCAATCTTTCTGTTGTCATTAACCACATTCTTAATTTCGATATCAGCGGCATTCAGGATATCCTTGCTGTTTCCCGCAGTGATCTCATACTTAAGTTCAGCTAACAGTTTTTCCAGTTTCATAATTTCCTCCATTAATTTAGCTCTGTTACAATTAATTAATAAG
Source organism: Butyrivibrio sp. (assembly GCA_024697425.1). Taxonomy (GTDB): domain Bacteria; phylum Bacillota; class Clostridia; order Lachnospirales; family Lachnospiraceae; genus Butyrivibrio. The sequence continues at coordinate 7,320 of JAILFT010000177.1, forward strand.
CTAATTTTATCTATTATTACTTAAAATAATTTTTAATATTTTAGACACAAAAGTGTCACATTTTTTATGTATACTCTAAACATAGATATGAGTTGCAATCCAACTCATCATCTCCCCCTCATAAGAAACCGCAGACACACGCCCCTCGCGTGTGTTTTTGTGGTTATAGGGGGTTTTTTAAGTGAAATCATTCATCACAATCTGCATGCTCCCGTTATAATCATTGATGCCCGGATAATAGGCCACGCTGATGCTCATGGGATCATCGATCCTAATACCATTATACAGAGCATCCACCTTGTCCTGTCCATATCTTTCCCTTAGGAAATCGTGCCATTTTTCAAGGTCTCCGAAATACATCATATCCATTTCGCTGCTGCCGTCAGTTACCCGATATTTACCGAAGTTCTTGTTCTTGCCGATAAGACTTCCTCTTAGGAGCTTCACATTCTTTCTTGCAAATACCGGCTTGGGATTGCCATTCCCGAAGGGTTCAAGCTTTTCCATGTCCTTTACAAGCTCTTTGTCAGCATAGGCAAAGGGAAGCTCCATATCAATATGCAGCACCGGGACAAAGTCTTCCTCAGACAGATCGCAGTTATCGTTAAGCCTTTCCCGCAGTACCGCTATATTCTCCTTGGGCAGGGAAAGACCTGCCGCCATTTTATGTCCTCCGAATTTGGTGAACAGCTCTTTTACCTCAGAGAGCTTTGTGAACATGTCGTACTTCTCTATGGACCTTCCGGATCCCTTGGCTCCGCCTCCCTCAGTATTGGTAATAACGATGGTGGGTCTGTAGTACTTCTCCTTGATCCTTCCGGCAATTATTCCCGCTATGGATTCCTCCGTATCTTCAAGGTACAGCACCAGAACCTTTGGAAGTCCAAGCCCTTCGCTTAGTTCCTCCACCTGTCTTACAGCCTCTTTAACCCCATCCTGGGTCATCTGTTTGCGGCTGTCATTGAGAGCTTTAAGGTCACCTGCAGCCTTCACAGCCCTGCTGTAGTCCTCCTCCATAAAAAGATCCAGTGCCATTGTGGCCTGCTCAAGCCTGCCTGTCGCATTAAGGCAGGGGCCTATCACAAACCCGTAATGATATGAGGACATATTTGAAGCATCAAGACTGTTAACATTTATAAGCGCTCTGAGCCCCTTATTGGATATACTTTCAATCTTCCTTAGAGATTCCTTTACGATTATCCTGTTCTCATCCCGTAGCTCCATAACATCGCATACAGTGGCTATCCCCGCAAATACCAGCATCTGGGAAAAGAAATCCCTAAACTCCTCTTCCTCTTCTCTTCCGGATATCTTAGCCATAACCTGAAGGAACTTATAGGCCACCACTGCTCCGCATATCTCCTTAAAGGAGCATCTGCCCTCAGCACGCTTGGGATCTATTACAGCATCCGCGCAGGGAAGCAGCTCGTTTCGTTCTCCGCCCCTTTCCTCAAAGGGCACCTCGTGGTGATCCGTAACAACTACGGTCATGCCCTTCTCTTTGGCATGAGCGATCTGCTCCAGAGCAGCAATTCCGTTGTCGCAGGTGATTATGGTATCTATCCCGTCAGCTATGGCATTGTCTACCAGCTTGATGCTAAGGCCGTATCCGTCCTTGACCCTGTCGGGAAGAACACAGTCCACATCAGCCCCAAAGAGCTTAAGGCCCTTAACAAGGATGAAGGATGAGCATATGCCGTCAACATCATAGTCTCCAATGACTCTGATACGCTCTTTCCTGCTTATCCTTTCCAGCATGATACCGGCGCCCTTTTCAATGTCCTCAAGTTCCATGGGATCATGGAGCATTGAAGCGTCCCCTTCAAGATAGCTCTTTATCTGCTCATCCGTAACAAGATCCCTGTTTCTAAGGAGCCTTGCCGTTATATTTTTAATCTCGTATTTTGCTGCTATCGCATCAAAATCCGCCTTTTTCATTGAAACCATCCATTTAGTCATAATCTGTTATTTCTCTCCCAACAATAAAAAATGTATCTGTTTTATATCACAGGAAAGCAATTTCCCATGACATAAAAAAGCCGTTCAGGCATATATTATTATACCTGAACGGCGTCCTATAAAAAGGTCTCAATTAAACATTTTCAGCTTTTTCAGCCTTCTTTGAAACGAAGTTCTTGAAGCCTGTCTTGAAGTCATACCAGATAGGTGATGCGATGCAGATTGATGAATATGTACCGCAGATAACACCGACCATAAGAGGAAGAGCAAATGCCTTGATATCAGCTACACCGAAGATGTAAAGAGCAAGTACTGTGAAGAAGGTGGTTGCTGATGTGAAAAGGCTTCGTGTGATGGTCTGTGTAACTGAACCGTTAACCAGATCCTCAAGCTCTTTTCTTCCAGTTGCAAGGTGCTGGTTCTCACGGATACGATCGAAGGTAACGATTGTATCGTTGATGGAGTAACCGATGATGGTAAGAACAACAGCGATGAATGTGCTTCCTACAGCAAGTCTTGTAAATGCATAGGATACGATAACCATAAGTGCATCGTGAGCAAGAGCTACGATAGCAGCTGTACCGAACTTGATATCCTTGAATCTGATCCAGATGTAGATAAGCATAAGGATAAGTGCGATAACAAGAGCCTCGATAGCGCTGGTTCTCATCTCTGAGCTGATAACACCGCTGATGGTCTCAGCTGCGATATTGTCTGCTGTTACGTTGTATTTGCTCTCAAGAACGCTCTCAACTGCCTCTCTCTGAGCAACATCAAGTGTTGTTGACTTGAAGATAACCTGATTTGTTCCTGTAACTGTCTGAATCTGAAGCTCATTGATACCTGCGGCAGCCTTGATGTCTGCAGCTGCTCCGGACTCAAGCTCTGAAAGCTCATATGCCTTGTCAAAAGTAACGGTTGTTGAAGTTCCTCCAACGAAGTCAAGGCTGTAGTTGAAGGCTCCCTTTCCTGCACCTGCATTGATGCTCATAACAATGATGCCGGCAACGAGGATTGCGCAGGAGATTCCGTAGAAGATCTTTCTCTTTCCGACAAAATCGATCTTCTCAAGCTTTCTGGCCTTACCGTAAAGGACAGGATTCTGAAGTCCGATACCGAAAAGAACAGAAGTGATAAGTCTTGTAACAACAAGAGCGGTAAACATTGAAAGGATGATACCAAGGATAAGAGTCTCAGCAAATCCCTTAATGCTTCCTGTTCCAAGGAACCAAAGAACAGCAGCTACGATAAGAGTTGTGATGTTACCGTCAAGGATTGATGAAAGAGCCTTGTTATATCCGTTCTTTCTGGCTGCATCCACATCCTTGCCTGCTGTGATCTCCTCTCTGATTCTGGAGAATACAAGCACGTTGGCATCTACCGCCATACCGATTGAAAGGATGATACCTGCAATACCGGGAAGAGTAAGTGTCATCTCAAATGCTGAGAGGAGGAATACCATAAATCCGGTATAGAATGCAAGTGCCAGTGTAGCAGAAAGACCAAGAAGTCTGAATATCACGATCATGAAGATTGCAATAAGTGCAAATCCGACTGCTGCTGCATAAAGGCTGGTTCTGATAGCATCAGATCCCAGCTGAGCGCCTACAACGTTTGAACGCAGCTCGTTAAGCTGAAGCTTAAGTCCACCGATACGGATCATGGAAGCAAGGTTATCAGCTGCCTCGTATGAAGACATTCCTGTGATAACTGCCTTACCGTCTGTGATGGCTGCCTGAACGTTGGGAACGCTGATGAACTCGCCATCATAATAGATACCGATGCTCTCGCCGTTGGCAAAAGCCTTTGTTGTGGCATCAGCAAATGCCTTAGCACCGTTATCTGTAAATTCAAGGGAAACTACAGGCTCCTGAGCGCCATATGAATCCTGCTGATATACTGCCTGTGAAGCTGCAACATCTTCACCGGAAAGTACGATGGAGCCTTCTGCCTGAAGCTCTTCAAGAGTCTTGTCCAGGATGTATCCGAACTGAGGATTCTCATCCATAACAACATTTCCGTCAGCATCAACAGTGTATCCTGAGCTGTAGTGATAGTTCTCATTGCCGTCTGCGTCGGTCTGTGCAATGAAGTACAGGTTACCGGGCTGTCCCAGTTCCTCCAGAATGGCATTGGCATCGCTTACGCCGGGGATCTCAATGTTGATCCTGTTTGTACCCTCCTGATAAACCTGTGACTCTGTGCTGTACTGATCTACACGCTGCTGGAGCTTGTAGATTGTATCTGACATGTCCTCTTTGCTGGGGGTCTCATCACCAACTACCTCATAAGTGATGCTGACACCGCCTGCCAGGTCAAGACCCAGGTCGATGCTGGACAGTGAACCGGACTTATCCTCTCCAAGTCCGTAAACCACTGAGTATCCAAGTCCTCCCAGAAGTGCGAGGATGAGGATCAGCGCAACAACATACTTTATACGTTTCATAACTTTGATTCCTCCGTTTAACCTTCTTCGGCTAAAGCCGCTTTTATCATAATCGCACATTCAATGCGCTTTCTCTGAAGCTCACATCCGTGCTTATATGTCGTATTGATGTCTCCGTTGAAATTGTAGGCATTGGCAGCACATCCGCCGCTGCAGTAATATCTGGCGAAGCACTTCTCGCACTCAGGTCTTGAGTAGACATTGCTCTTCTTGAACATGTCTCTGATATCATTCCTGGTGATTCCGTCATAGACATTGCCCATGATGAAATCCTCATTGCCTACAAACTGATGGCAGGGATAAAGATCTCCCCAGGGAGTAACTCCCAGATACTCACATCCCGAACCACAGCCTGATAATCTCTTAGCCACACAGGGACCGCCTTCAAGATCGATATTGAAGTGGAAGAAATTGAATCCCTTTCCTTCCCTGTGTCTCTCAATATAATATCTGGCAAGCTTATCATATTCCTCACAGAGCTTGGGAATATCCTCATCCTTAAGAGCATACCAGTCTTCAGGCTTTGCCACAACAGGTTCAACAGAAATCTGCTTGAATCCAAGCTCTGCCAGATGCTTGACATCCTCTGAGAAATCCAGATTGTTGTGAGTGAAGGTACCTCTCACAAAGTATCTAAGCTGATGTCTTGACTCAGCAACCTTCTGGAACTTGGGAACTATCTCATCATAGCAGCCCTGTCCGCCCTTCCTCGGACGCATCGCATCGTTGACTTCCTTACGACCGTCGATGGAAAGAACAATGTTGCCCATCTCTTTATTTACATAATCAAGGATCTCATCATTTAAAAGGGTTCCGTTGGTTGTAATGGTAAAGCGGAAGTTCTTGTCGTACTTTTTCTCAATACTCCTGCCGTACTCAACTATCTTCTTGACAACCTCCCAGTTCATAAGGGGTTCGCCGCCAAAGAAGTCAACCTCGAGATTCCTGCGGCTGCCTGAATTCTTAACAAGAAAATCCAGAGCTGCCTTTCCGACTTCCTCGCTCATGAGAGCTCGTCTTCCGTGGTACTCACCCTCATCCGCAAAGCAGTATTTACATCTTAAATTACAGTCATGTGCAATATTCAGACAAAGAGCCTTTACTACGGTCTCCCTGTTCTGGAAATCTTCCACATAGTTCTCATATACATCATCGGTATAAAGAACTTCCGATGCACGAAGCTCCAAAAGCTCCGAGATCGCCTCGCCGATATCCTCGGCTGAATATCTGTCTGAGATCTCAGGGACGGTAATAAGCTCGTTAAACAGTCTCTGAAAATCCTCATCGCCTTCCCTGTCTTCCTCCCTTGCAGCCGCTGTGCCGTACATGGCAGTCAGCTTCTCCTCTACAATGGGAACCAGGTCGAAAACAACGTCATCCACCACATGTACGGAGCCTGAATTGACGTCCAGTACGATGTTGTAGCCGTTGTTCTTATATGCGTGAATCATAAAAAACAAAACTCCTAACTAATACAAAAATTACGATACAGACCTACGCAATAAAGGGGCAGCGACATAGCCGCTGCCCGACATGATTACATCAACTTATCGGTATGGATTACTTGCTAAGCTGCTCACAGCTCTGATTTCCTACTGTGCAGGAAGTCTTGCAAGCTGACTGGCATGATGTCTGGCACTCGCCGCATCCGCCCTTCTTCATGGATTCCTTAAGGTTTCTTGTTACTAATGACTTTACATGCTTCATAATCTAGCCTCCTACTTGAAAATGTGGAAAGTGCCACCTTTCGAGTTTTTTACATCGGTTTAGTATACCATATATTTTCAAATTATTAAAGTGTTTTTATTCAGTATCTTCTTTTTCATCCTCTGAAGGTGTGTTGACGGTTATAAGCACCTTGGTTATGCGGTTTCCTTTGATTCCGCGAGCCGTAAGTGTAATACCGTTATCAAGAGTTACCGTCTCGCCGTAGCCCGGCAGTCTGTCCAGAGCCTCTATCATGAGTCCGCCGATGGAATCGTAGTCCTCGGAATCAAGATCGGTCCCCAGCTCGTCATTGATATCATCCAGTTTCATATTGCCCTCAACCAGATATCTTCTTCCGCCCACGTTCTTGATCAGATTTATCTCATCGGAGTCATACTCATCTCTGATCTCTCCGACAATCTCTTCAAGAAGATCCTCAAGAGTGATCATTCCCACGGTGGCGCCGTACTCCGAAAGTACAAAAGCCACGTTCTGGGACTTCTCTCTCATCTCCACAAGAAGATCCGCAGTCTTTTTGAACTCATAGGTATAATAGGCCTTCCTCAGATGATCCCTTATCTTGAAGTTTTCCTTGTCCTGCAGGAGTATAAGGTCCTTAACATTGATAAGACCTATGATATTGTCCTGCTCATTGCCCTCATAGACGGGGATTCTGGTGTACATATCTTCCTTGAAGACCTTCATGACCTCACTGTAATCTGACTCGGTGCTGACGCAGGACATATCGATCCTGGGTATCATGATGTCCTTGGCCACAGCATCGCTGAAGTCGAATACGTTATAGATGATCTCCTTCTCGCCGCTCTCGATGACGCCGTCCTCATGGCTTACATCAACATAGGTCTTAAGTTCATTTTCGGTCATGGCCTGTCTCTTGCCTGTATCTATCCTGAAAAGCTTCATGATGACTGTGGCAATCCCGTTTATGATAAAGCTGAAGGGTGTCATGATCGCCATTACAAAAAGGATAATGGGGGCATAAACCAGTGAGATTTTCTCCGAATAGGCTGTTGCCACAGTCTTGGGGATTATCTCGCCGAATATCAGAACCACCAGCGTAAGTACTCCGGTTCCCAGACCAATGGCAAAGCTTCCGAACACATCCGTAACATAAACCGTCATCAGCGCCGATGCGCTCAAGTTTACTATATTGTTGCCGATAAGTATCGCCGAGAGCATTTTCTGAGTGTCATCGCAGATCTTAAGAACTCTCTCCGCTCCCTTATTTCCTTCATCAGCCAGGGCCTTCATCCTGACCTTATTGCTGGTCATAAGTGCAGTTTCCGCCGATGAGAAAAAGGCAGATAAAAGAACCAGTACTATAAGCACTATGATCCTTACAACGTTCGTGTCCAAAGTATTCTCCTTATAAAACCCGTATCACATTAAGTCCCGCGCAGAGCCCGCATCATCCGATGGGATTTACATAAAACTCGCGGAAATCCTCATATCCCTGCTCAAGAAGCTGCTGTTTCTGGAACTTCTTGTTCTTGTTCATACGAACCACCAGAACCTGTTTGCCGCCGGCTCTCTCCTTCTGGGATTCGGAAATGATCTCTGCCAGGCGCTCACCCTTTATCCCCTTTTCAATAAGGAAAGCAACCCTTCCGTTTTCATCAGGGATCTTAAAGCCTTCATCCATCATGATCATGATGATACGCTCAAATCCTATGGAGAATCCGCAGGCAGGTGTATCCTGTCCCAGGAACTTGCCAACCATCTTGTCGTATCTTCCGCCACCGCCGCAGCTTCCGCCATACTGAGGCATTGCCACTTCAAAAATAGTTCCTGTGTAGTAGCTCATTCCGCGAACAAGAGTGGGATCGAATACCATCTCAAACTGTGCTGTCTTGGTGCTGTCTACCGAAGATATGATCTCATCGAGGTTGTTTCTTACTTCCTCCTCAAGAGCATCCCCCAGCATATCGGCTATGGTCTTAAGACCGTCAAGGCCGCTCTTTCCCTCTGCCGCACGGAAAAGATCCAGATATTTGTCAATTGACTCTGCTGCAAAACCGCTCTTCGCCAGTTCCTCGGCAACGCCGTCAATTCCTATTTTGTCCATCTTATCAAGAGTGATGAATACGTTATCGTACTCTTCCTCAGGGAATCCGCTGTAGGCTGCCATTGCCTTGAGAAGCCTTCTGTCGTTGATCCTGATCTTGAAATCTGCAAATCCAAGTCTTCCAAGAGTCGTGGTTGTGGCAAGGATAAGCTCTATCTCAGCCAGGTTGGAGGGTTCTCCCAGAATATCTATATCGCACTGCATGAACTGCCTGTATCTGCCCTTCTGAGGCCTGTCGGCTCTCCATACATTTCCCATCTGCAGAGCCTTGAAAGGTGCAGGAAGTTCGCTGGTATGGTTGGCATAAAAACGAACAAGAGGAACCGTCAGGTCATAGCGAAGTCCTGAATCCGTAAGGTCGTTTTCCTCTCTTGCCGTCTCAAGGTTGAGTTTTTCTCCTCTTTTCATTACCTTGAAGATAAGTTTCTCATTCTCTCCGCCCTGCTTGCTGTTAAGATTAGCCAAAGACTCAACGCAGGGTGTCTCTATTGAAGTAAAGCCAAATTCGGCATAGGTCTTCTTGATGATTCCTATGCAGTAGTCCCTCAGTCTCATCTCCGCAGGGAGAATATCCTTCATTCCGGTTACGGGTTTTTTGATAAGTGCCATGTCATACCATCCTTACTGTAAACAAATTCTTATAAACAAATCCAGTGTGCTCCTGTATCATACCGGCGCACACTGAATGATTTTACTATATACAGCCTTACTATTGCAACATTTCCTTATTTATTGTGTTCTCTTAAGAATTCTATGAACTGGGCCTTCGGAAGAGGTCTTGAATAATAGAATCCCTGAATGTGATCGCACCCAAGGCGGATTATCTGTTCTGCCTGCTCCTGAGTCTCTACGCCTTCTGCCACAATTTCTTTTCCCAGAGCCTTTATGATCTTGACCAGATTCAGCATGACCATATAATTGGTCCCATCCTCAAAAGCCGACTGGACAATGCTCTTATCAAGCTTGAACATATCCACGGGGAGCGATGATATTCTGGCAAGGTTTGAATATCCCGTTCCGAAATCATCCATGGAAAAAGAGGTTCCGTATTCCGTAAGCTTTCTGATGTTCTCATCCATCACCGAAGTAATTCCCTGTTCAAAAGTCTCAGTGATCTCAAAATTGAGCTGATCGGGAGCCACTCCGTATTTTTCCATGGTCTTTATGGCATTATCCGCAAGGTTTGTCTGGATGATATCAACCACTGACAGATTTACTTCCGCATATTTAAGCCCAAAGCGTACTGCCTCTGAATTCGCCAGCATATCACACACTGATGAAAGGACGAAATTATCTATGGCAATAACGGTTCCGTTCTGTTCAGCCACCGGCATAAACACCGCCGGAGAGATAAATCCAAGCTGGGGATCCTTAAGTCTGAGCAGGGCCTCGCAGGTCGTGAATCTGCCCTCCGCGGGGCTGTAGATCGGCTGATAATAAACCTCAAGAAGTCCGTCATCCAGAGCGTGCTTGACAATATTATCTATTTTCTTGTCATGCTCAACGTGCTTAAGATTAAGGTCCGAGATCCTGAGTACATCTCTGTTATGCCTTGAGAGGGCCTTCTTTATTACATCCCTGACTTCACTGTACTTTTCTACACTGTCAATTTCATCGGGAAAGCCTATGGCATAAGGGCTCTCAAACAGCTTAACGTCCTCGTGGCCGAGAGTCCAGGTATCCTTGAAGCGTTTTTTGATCTGCTCGGAAACCTTCTCGATAACCGGATCGTCAGGCTCAGCTTCGGGATATATCATAAGGAAATGTCCGTCATCGTCATAGAAGACATTTCCATCCGGACACAGCTGCTTGAGATAGGAGGTTATCTGATTAAGCAGATCCCCCACCTTTTCTATAGCTTCGCCGCCCACCATGACTCCAAGTCTTTCAATACTGATGCCGAAGACAGTAAATACTTTTTTCTGAAGAAGGTTTGTGGATATGGCAAATTCCAGAGCATTACGGGTTCCGGCACCGGAGAGGGAATCCGTGAACTCTCCGGGATTCTGGAAAGTATAAACGCACATCAAAAGTGCGATGGATACACTGAATTCAAAAATAGAACTGGACTTGGTAAGTATCCTGATGGGTATCCCCGCAAGCATCACAATATAGTAAAGCACAAGGGACATGAACTTTTCGGTAGTAAGGGTTTTTCCGTATCTGGCATATAAAAAGGCCGCATAGCCAAAGTAAATGAAAAGGCAGATATTTACACTGGCTCCCTGAGGATAGTGATAGGCTATCTCTCCCAGTTCATCGAAGGAAAAGAAAAAGTCCGTTAAAAGGCCGCTTAAGAAGAAAACCATGGAATATCCAACAGGAAGAATGAGAAGAAACTTCTTAAGTGTGGTCTCCGCGTTCGCCCTGAAAATGGACATAACATAGATCATGGAATAATAGGACAGTAGATAAGAACATATCTTTTCCACGATCACAAAGTTTGTGCTCATCTCATAGGACACTACTCCTCTGAAGGGAATGCTGTAAACCCAGAGGCTGTGAAGCAGACCGAAAACATTCAAAACAAGCGCATCAATAATAAGAGCACCGAAAATCTGCTTTTGCCTGCTGTAATGCGACTCCTCGGATACATGTATCGTCAGAGTGACCAGGATAAGCAGTAAAGACGCCACCGAAAATACTACATTATAAGTTTCAGGACTGATAATAATTCCCATACTGTCCCCTATTCGAAGTACTCATCTATAAATTTCACGAAGGAGCTGTCCTTCATGGGTCTTCCGAGATAATCTCCTATAAGGAAATCACACCCAAGCTCTTCTGCCATGAGTTTTTCTTCTTCGGAGCTGATGTTGCTGGCCCCCACAAAGATACTTATATCATGGAAAAGATTTACGATACCCTGAGTGACCATTTTCATCTGCTGGGATACAGCCGACTGCGCAATGATATCATGATCGATGTTCACCTGTGTTACAGGAAGCGTAAGGATCTTCTGAAGATCTCCGTATCCGTTTCCGAAATCATCGATAATGATGGAGCAGTTGATATCCTTAAGAAGCTTAAGATTTCTCTCCGCCGTGGCATTCATGGTTGAAACATTGGTCTCGGAAAGTTTAAAGGAAATCCAGGAAATCTCCGCTCTTTCTTCCCTTGCGATCTTCTTGATCCTTCTGATGAAATCATTTCTTGAGATCTCGCCCTGGGAAAGGCGCACAACCGCTCTGTATTTGCCGTTCTTATCGCCGCCGTTCCAGAATGCCAGCGCTCTGCAGGCTCTTCTCAAAACAAATTCATCCGTATCAAGAAGTGCCTGAGTTACCTTTATATCCGGGACTTTGCCCCTCATATCGATCTCATTGCCGTCTGCATCCATGAGATAGCAATGAACATCTGCGCTGTAATTGATCTTGTAGATCTTTGAGAGTATGGGCTGAAACTTTATCACAGCCATTCTGGTATCCAGATTGTTTCTGGCCATGACATCATAATCCATGCTCTTCTTCCTGTCATAAAAGTCTATCTCGTCAACATCCACGATAGGCTCCGGATTATTGCCGATGTCTTCCGTGATCATCTCAAGCTTTGACATAAGATCTGCGACACTTTCATAGTGCCGTGGATAGTTCATGATAAAGCAATGGCCTTCAATTCTTATGGCCATGTTTGAAAACGTCCAGGGCTTTTTAAGTCTGTCTGCAACTATCTTCATTAAGGCCTCAGCTCTTTTGATATCATCCGCATGTACCGTGATGGCAAACACATTCTCGGAATATCTGTAGGCAAAGGTCTGTATCTTTAGTTCTCTTCCGCCTACGATCTTAAGATATCTGGCGATTTTCTTAAGGACACCCTGAGCCTGCATATAACCGATCTCATCGCTGAGAGCACTGATATTGTCTACAGTCACAAAAACAGTGTGGTTGGAATTTTTCCTACCGGTCTTAAGTTCAAGTCCCTCGAGGAATGCCCTTCTGTTCAGTATATTAAGAGCCTCGTCCACCATCTCGCTGGGGTTCTGCAATGTGATGTAAACCAGAGTGATACTTATGGTGGTAAGGAAGTTTTCAATCAGGATAGTGGGATAATAGTACTGGATAATGATTCCCGAAGTCACAAAAAAGATATAGGAATAAACAACCGCTTTCGTGCGAAGCCTCATAAGTCTTCTGTTTCGCACCATCATGAAAAATCCGAAGATCAGATAATAAGCGGCAAGAATGTAATACACAGCAATATATTTACCTCTGTGATAAAGACCGCTTCCGTCATAGTAGAACAGGATCGGGATAAAAACATTGCCGATGACCAGGACTATTCCTATAAGATAGCCCAGATAGAACAGAACAAAATCCCTAAGGGATCTGAAATCAATGAAAATATCAAGAACGGCGTAAATGTACAGAAGATAGAAAAATCCGGAGCCCAGATGAGCTATGAAATACAGCGATCCGAAAATCATCTCAACAGAATGATACCAGGGAGCGTCCACCGGGTTCATCTGCAGATAAGTCTCTAATCTCTCTGACATTGTTGCCACAAGAACAGCACAAAAAAGCATAGCATATGCTCTCTGTTTGTAGGCAGGAACCCATCTTCTCGACAGAGAAACAATTGCTATGGTAGCAAGTATGCAGATAGCGCAGATATCAAAGTAGTAATTATAATGCATGCGCAGCCTCCGGTTGCCCCGCGACTTTACTTCATAACCACTTTAGCGGATTGCTGATGGCCTTGGCCCTCTCCATGATGTCATCAGCATTATCTCTAAGATACTCCTCCAGCCACTTAGCCTCTTCGTCCGTGTAACCGTTTTGGCGTACAATAACACAATCCGGCAGTACTCCCTCTGCGAGTTCTGTACCGGATTCACCAGATCTTTCAAACTGAACTCTTACGATCTTATTGCCCTTCTTATCGCGCAATATCGCGGAATAAGTCATAGTGATATCACTATTAATCATATATTCCCCATAAAAAAAGTGTTACCGAAGCAAATACTCCGATAACACTATTATACGTCAAATTATGATATTTTGATACGATATTGTGCAACTAAATGGATATTATTTATCACGCAGGCTCTTCCGTCAGACATCTTAGGCCATTCCTGCAGATAAATCGCCGCATTTTCATAGAGAGGCTCCAGTTTGCAGGCAAGGTCAAAAGAGCCATCACTCTCGCCAAAGCTGTCATAGTAGCGCTTTAAGCCTATCTCCCATTCCTGTCCGGTGTAAAAGCTGTCTGTAAGCACCTCGCCGTCCTTAAGGATTTTTGCTGACTCAGCCTCGTAGTCCACCATAAGAAACAGCTCATCTGCGCCCTTTAACGAGCCAGGAACGCTGATCCTGTACTCATCTTCCGAAACCTTCTCAAGTCCGGCCTTGTATTTGTAGCCTATCTTCTCATCCTTCTCATAGAGCGCAAATACATCTCCCGTGGAAAAAGAATCAGCTTCTTTTCCCTTGCTCTTTTCAGAAAATCCTTCCGGTGCTTTTGAAAGAGCCGGGAAACATCTGAAGGAGGAAACCTTTTCCTTCTCAGAGTCGGACACCCATGTATAGAGATGAACCTCTCCGTTTATATCGGTGACAGCATCCCCTTCCGAGATGATAAGACGTTCTCTTTGGTCTATGGTGGTCTTTACTGCATGCAGCGCCTCATTCCTTGTAAGGGTTATAATCACGTTACCCTCAAGGTCACCTGTAACATCTGCAGTTATCTCTCTGTCAGTATCCGTATAGAACACGTAAGCATTGTGGCCCTGTCCGTCATAGTCATTCAATACGCATACAGGAGTAGCATCCACTGTCAAAAGAGCACTCTGCCCGATTTCCATGTTGAAAGGATAAAAGAAGTAGTCTGTGTCTGCGATATCTCTTTTGGCAAAGGAAGCAAGAACTGTGTTTCCGTCCTGATCAAAAGCTTTAAGCTCCGTATCTTTGTGAAGAGCCATCTCATATCTTCTCTGATAGTTGTTCACAAAAAGATAGCCCTTTTTGTACTCGTGTCCATCCCTGCCGGTAACGGTCTTAAATCTTGCGGAAGTCCTTAAGGACTTAAGATCGTCAGGCTTTAAAGGATTTCCGGGCTGAGGGATATAGGGCATGTCTGTAATGTCATCGCCAAAATCTCTGATAAAGGATGCCAGAAGCCTTACCTCTCTGTAGGTGTCCTCCATCTGTCCGAATTCCCTTAAGGGAGCGTTGAAATCGTAGGAATACTCCGGAAGATCGTTGGGATATCCGGTCTCTTTGGTCTCTTGAAGGGTTGTAAGCTTGCCCCTGGGATTGGTGCCTCCATGATACATATAGTACCCAAGAAGGTTTGCGCCGCTTCCAAGTTTTGTCATGGACATGGCTCCCGTATCGGACGCGGTGGCGATGGGTCTTCTGTGTCTTGTGACCTGAAGGCCGCCTCCCAGCTCTGCCGTAAGATAAGGGAATTTGTCCATATCAAAGGTTATTCCCACACCAAGCCCGTGATCGGAGCCGATATTGTGGTCATTTCTCTCTTTAGTAAAGATATAGTTACCGCTGGGTTCAATCTCTGTAGTCCTCTGATCCCAGGGAGCCTCACAATAGCCGCCCATAACCGGGATCATGCCGCCTGTTACAGCGCCGCCCCAGCCGGTAGCTGTGTAGATGGGAGTAACAAAACCGATCTTTTTTGCCATGGCAAGAAGAGTCTTCATGTGCTGCTCGCCCTCTTCGCCGTTCTTACCACCGCAGTGACCATACTCATTTTCAATCTGGATACCGATAACAGGACCGCCATCCTTCAGGAAAAAGCCCTTCACCTGCTCATAGGTCTTTTCATAGAATTTCCTGACATGCTCAAGATAGGCAGGCGCATCAGTCCTGGTCTCATATCCCCAGCTTTTTGCATCTTCCAGAAGCCAGTCGGGGAAACCACCGTTTCTCGCCTCGCCGTGGGCCCAGGGGCCTATTCTAAGCACGCAGTAGAGTCCGCTTCTTTTTACCGCTTCCATAAACTGTCTAAGATTTCTGTCTCCGGTAAAGTCAAACTCTCCCTGTATCTCTTCATGATGGATCCAGATAACATACAGAGATACAATGTCAATTCCTCCGGCCTTCATCTTGGCAAGCTCTTCGTCCCAGTATTTATGGGGGTATCTGCTAAAATGCATCTCCCCCATCATAGGAAACCAGCGCTTCTTGTCCACGATGATGCTGGTGGGGTCAAAGGTGATCTGCGAATCCTTGGTTATTTTCATAAAAACTCCTCTTTATAGGTTCTCTTATTTGGTGCTCTCTTTCAGTACCACTTCATAATTGCTGAGCATTTTGTTCCCGACTCTGTTGCCGTCGATAAGTTCCAAAAGGCTCTTGGCAGCTTCAGCCCCAAGATTTCTGTCGTTGAAATTAAGGGATGTTATGGACGGTACCGTATTTTCAAGAATTGAGCTGTTGTAGAAAGAAGCCAGACGTATTTCCTCCGGAATCCTTATGTGCTCATCCCTGCATCTTGTTATCACTTCTCCGGCGATATTGTCGTCCATGCAGACTACGCCGTCGATTTTTTTCTTAAGAAGGTCCTTGATGATCCCACGTACCTTGGTCATGGATTCCACGTCCAGGTATACAAGGGACGGATCAACGGATATTCCTGCTTCCCTGAACGCCGCCATAAAACCGCCGTATCTGGTGTTGGTGATTACATGTCCTGTGGAGCCGCCTATAAGGGCAAGGCGTTTCAATCCCTTGGCGATCAGTATGGAGGTCAGCTCCTTGCAGGCCGAGAAATTGTCGTTGTCCACGGAAACAATGTCGGGATCGTTGGTACTGCCCACAGCAACAAAGGGTATTCCACTCTCCTTAAGA
The DNA here is from genome assembly GCA_024697425.1 of Butyrivibrio sp. Lineage (GTDB taxonomy): Bacteria > Bacillota > Clostridia > Lachnospirales > Lachnospiraceae > Butyrivibrio. The sequence continues at coordinate 23,326 of JAILFT010000177.1, forward strand.
AATCTTGCGGGCCTGTCATTGACCAGAGTTCTGGTAAGAATGATACCGTCAACCTTGTGGTTATCTATGATGCGCTTGAGTCCGCTGATATCGCCTCCCGTGATAAGGGATACCACGATGTCATACCCATAGCTGGATGTAACCTCGCTCATGCCGATCATACATCTCTGGAAAAAAGGCAGATCCACAGCATTGTAATCATCAGGCCAGACCACACCGATGTTGTAGGTCTTCTGCTGCGCCAGTGCTCTGGCCATCATATTAGGTCTGTAGTTGTGTTCCTCTATGTAATTCATGACCCGGGCTCTTGTGTCATCTCCAACCCTTCCCTTTCCGGAGATAGCTCTGGATACGGTAGTCTTGGAGATGCCAAGAGCTCTGGCAATATCATCAATTGTAATTTTCGTGTCTGCCATAAGATATGTCCTTTATAGTCAATAGCATGTTACAGGCATTTTCACAAGGAAGTCATGCTCTCGCACTGCGTGCTCGCCATGACACGTTCGGACTAGCCTCGTGAAGTACCTCGGCAAGTCCTCTCAGCCCTTTACCGCACCGCCTGTTACACCTTCAACATAGTACTTCTGCAGGAACATGAACAACAGTGTTACAGGAATGGCAACAAGAACACCTCCGGCGCAGAACCTTGTGAAATATCCCTGATAGTCGTTGGTCCATACCCACCTTGTCATACCTACAGCCACGTTGTAGCTGGTGTCATGGCCGAAGGCTACATAGGAAGCAAATACATAATCACACCAGGGTGCCATGAAGGCAACCAGAGCGGTGTAGATAATGATAGGCTTGGACATGGGTATGATCATTGTAAAGAATATTCTTGATCTTGTGGCACCATCAATCATTGCAGCCTCATCAAGAGCCTTGGGGATGGTGTCAAAATATCCCTTGCAGACATAGTATCCCATTCCGGAACTTGCTACAGATACCAGAATAAGTCCGGGGATAGCACCTGCCTGTGTAAGTCCGAACTGCTTCAGAAGGAAATACAGACAGATCATGGTAAGGAATCCGGGGAACATACCAAGGATGAGCCAGAATCTCATAAGGAATGTTCTTCCCGCAAATCTCATTCTCGAAAGTGCATAGCTTACGCACAGCTGAATGATTGTCTGAAGCAGTGATACAAACACCGCGATGATGATTGTGTTCTTGTACCACAAAAGGTAGTTGGTCTGACTGCTGTCAAAAAGGAACTTGTAATTGTCCAGCGAAAAATGCTTGGGCACAAGATAGTCCACCATTCCGCCGTACTCTGTGGCATAGGACCTGAAGCTCTGAAGAACAAGTCCTATAAACGGGAACAGCCAGATAATGCTTATAAGTATCAGTATGATATAGCCAACGATATTTCCGATGGCTCTTTTGGTCTTGTATGATTTCATTATTGGAAGCCCTCCTCATCTTTAACTGAAGGAAGCATGTTGTAGACAACCAGTGAAATAACCGCTGTAACTACGAATACCATGATTCCGATTACCGCTGCCATCCTGTAGTTGGTGTCGTTGACAGTCATCTTGTAGAGCCAAGTGATAAGAAGGTCTGAATAACCGGCCTTCTCGGCAAGATTGACTGACTGCGGCTTACCCTGTGTAAGAAGGTAAATAACGTTGAAGTTGTTGAGGTTTCCTGTAAACTGTGTCAGAAGGAAAGGTCCTGTGACAAACAGCATATATGGAAGGGTTATGCTCCTGAACATCTGCCAGGGATTGGCACCGTCAATTCTGGCGCTCTCGTAAAGATCCTCGGGAATGTTCATGAGAAGTCCTGTTGCTATCAGCATCATGTAAGGAATACCGATCCAGATATTGACAACGATGATAGTGATCCTTGCCAGTATGGGATCTGTCCAGAAAGGAATATAGCTCTTGATGATTCCCCACTTTATAAGATATCCGTTGATAAGTCCGTCATTGGCAAACATCTTCATAACATAAAGAAGTGAAACGAACTGAGGAACCGCAATTGTAAGAACCAGGATGGTTCTCCAAAGTCTCTTAAACTTTATTCCCTTTTTGTTAATAAGCATGGCCACTGCAAGGCCAAGGAAATAGTTTGTAAATGTTGCAAAAAGAGCCCATACAAGGGTCCATGCAAGAACCTGAACGAATGTAGGTCCGATTCCCGCGCCGGAGAATGAAACCAGCTGTTTAAAGTTGCTAAGTCCGACCCAGGTGAAAAGATTTGTAGGTGACTGATGGTTCTTATCATAGTTGGTAAAAGCCACCAGAATCATGAATGCGATGGGAAGAACAGTAAATACAAAGATTCCCGTTACAGGAAGCGCAAGCAGTGTCTTGTGGAAATTCCTGTCAAAGAGTGAGTGGAATACTTCTCTGTTTGTGGGAAGCTTCTTGCCGCTTCTTATAAGTAATTCTTCCTTCTGATTTTCCTTGATATTCATATACCAAACCGCAATCAGTGCAATAACTGCGAAAATAGCCAGAACACCAAACAAAAGAATAAGGAATGAGTTGTCTCCGTATACCGTCTTTCTGCCAACCTTCTTGGTTGCCACTGTTCCGAGAGTTGAAATCTTGGACAGATACTGCCATCCGAAGCCTGTCATAAACCAGATGAAAAGAGCTTCACATGCAAGAAGCGCAGCTCCTATAAGAATCTGTCCTCTCATGATAGGTCCGAATCCGAAAATAAGGTAAGAGAGTTTTGTCTTCCAGTCTCCTTCCTTGAATATTACCCCTATATCCTTAAAGCCGTTTCCCACTGCCTTAAAGAACTGGGACGCAACGCCGGTTTTCTTTTTTTCTGCGTCCTGTGCCATACCTTCAAGCCTCCTTTGCATCTGTTGCAAGTTTGATTAGTTAAATACAGGCTCGGAAACATACCGGATCCGAGCCTGAAATAATTAGCATTTATAGATGAAGTTCTGTCTTCAACTTACTGAGCGTATGACTCACATGTTGTCTGGAAGTCTGTAAGAGCCTTCATGAAGTCATCATCGCTGGAATCCTTTGTGATCTCGCCTGAGATTACAGAATCACCAAGAGATGTTGCAAGTGACCAGTAGTCTCCGGGGTACTGTCCCTGAGGGATTGTGTACTGGAGCTGATCAGCAAGAGCTGAAAGAGCTTCGTCAGCCTGAACTGCATCAGACTTCTGAGCATTGAGGTTTGAAGGGCCCCAACCTACTGCATTGTATCTAGCAAGCTGAACTTCTTCGCTTGAAAGGAATGCTGCAAGAGCATCACAAACTGCAAGCTTGAGGTCATCTTCCTGAGGCTTAACACCAAGGAGCTTGAATCCACCGAATCCGCTCATCTGATATGTCTTGCCATCAGCGCCTTCGAATGTAGGAAGCTTAGCACATGCGTAGTTGTCACCGAAGAGATCCTTAGCTGCGCCTGCATCCCATGTTCCGTCTACGATAGCACCAACGTTTGTTGCGTTGCTGATAGCTGAACCGTTCTGGAATGCCTTGGAAGAAGCAACCTCTGCAATCTTCTTAAGAGCTACAACACCTGCATCAGATGCATATGTTGAATTGCACTTTGTGAAGTTACCTGAATCATCTGTGTCGTATGTAAGCTCAGCACCTGCTCCGAAGAAGAATGCTGTCTGATACCAACCGGAGTTGATCTCGAAGTAGAAGTTCTTGCCTGCTGCTTCGCAATCAGCGATGATTCCCTCAAGAGTTGAAGGATCTGTTACAACGCTCTTGTCGTAGTAAAGGAAATATCCGTTATCGGATGTGATAGGATAAGCATAAAGTGTGCCACCAACTGTAGCTGCACCAACGGCACCGGCATCGTTCTGAGCCTTAACTGCCTCTGCGTTTGAATCCTCAACAACCTCAAGAGCACCTGCTGTTACAAGTCTTGCGATCTGATCCTGAGCGAATGCATAGATATCTGCACCTGCCTCAACGTCTGTGATCATGTTTCCTGCTGCATCGCCTTCACCAACAGCCTCAACTGTGTAGGTGTAACCTGAGAACTCAGGATGTGCAGCCTGGAATGCTGCGATCTGCTCATTTGTGAAATCTACTACGTTGTCGGCAACCCAAATCTTGATCTCGCCTGTGCCGTAGTCTGTGATCTCCTCAGCTGCATCTGCAACTTCCTCTGCAGTCTGCTCAGCTGTCTCAGCAACCTCTGTTGCTGTCTCTGCTACATCGGTAGCTGTGTCTGCTACTGTCTGAGCTGCTTCATTGCCGCAGCCTGCAAGCAGGGTCATGCCCATAGCTGCTGTCAGCAATACAGAAACCAATTTCTTTTTCATATTTTTCCCTCCATTTTCTAAAAAGGACTGCGCAATTTTGCGCAATCGGTTGCTCACACATAGAGTATATTTCTTGTGCATATTTTTGTCAACTAACACTTTTTTATAATATTATACCGTTTTATTTATACATAATGCACATTGACAAAGTTAACGGTAACGATTCCGGTAACGTTGTCGGTAACGTTTTGCGCAATCGGTGACGCCATAAGCTCAAGCGCTGATTTTGCGGTAATATGCACCATTCTGCGCTATCTGTCCGGTGGATGTAAGGTCCATTAACGTCCCTATGAGCATCGGAATCGACACTTCCACACCTCTTCTGTAGAGTTCATCCATGATGTAGGAGGTTGAAACCGGGATTATATCCACCGTTTCAAGGATCAGTTCCTCAAGGCTTAAAGGGCGTGGTGTTGCCGGTTCCAGCGGATTCTTCGGATCAAAGTCCTCCGCTTCATCATCAAATACACCTTCCTCTTCAGCTGTCTTTCCGGCTTCAGGTCTTATCCTCAGTCTGTCCAGCACATCCTCCACGTCCACGGCTATACCGGCTCCCTGACTGATAATGCTGTTGCAGCCGTCACTGAGCCTGTCCGTAACTCTTCCGGGAACCGCCAGCACTTCCCTTCCCTGTTCCAGAGCGGTATCAACGGTTATCTGGGTTCCGGATTTTTTCCTGGCTTCAACCACCAGCACCACATCCGCCAAGGCACTGATGATCCTGTTCCTTACAGGGAAGTTCCTGCTCTCCGGAAGTGTCCCCGGGGCATATTCGGAAATTATGCCGCCAGAGGATACTATTCCGTCATATATGACTCTGTTTTCCTCCGGGTAACAGATATCGGGTCCGCATCCCAAAACTCCGAAGGTACTTCCTCCGGCATCAAGAGCTGCTGCCTGTGCAATTCCGTCTACTCCCCTGGCCATGCCGCTGATGATCTGAACCCCTGAAAGGGCCAGCCCTCTTCCGAAGTGTCTTGCGGCATATCTTCCGTACTCCGAACACATCCTGGCTCCGATAATGGCAACGGAAGGCTTCCCGGGATCCGGCAGATGTCCGTTAACATACAGGGCAAAAGGCGGATTGTGGATATTCTTGAGCTTCTCCGGGAAATCCGGCTCAATCCTTGATATAAAACGAATGCCTTTCTCCTGAAGCTTTTTCTTTTCCCTGTCAAAATCCCAGTCAAAGCGGGACTTTTCAATAGCCTTTACCTGTTTCTGTGTCAGGATGGCAGACAACTCTTTTGCCTTCATCCCATATATATCCCTGCAGCTAAGACCGCTGCAAAGGAGCTTGTCCGCGCTGGCATTGCCGATCCCCGGCACATTAAACAGCCACAGCGCATAATCTTTTTCTGTTAATTCCATTTTCTATTCCTCCGTCTGCTGCCAGTATTTGCCGTCGGTTATCCTGTAACCCACTGCCTCCATAAGGTGGATCTGCCCGATCTCCTTTGAGCCGTCTATGTCGGCTATGGTTCTGGCAACTCTCAGTATTTTGTGATAGGCCCTGGCACTGAGTTCCATGGTGCAAAAGACCTGTTCAAGATAACTCTCCTCTTTGGGGCCAAGGCGGCAGTATTTTTCGATGTCCTTGGGGCTCATCTCGGAATTGAACTTGAGCTTTGTCCCCTTAAAGCGCTCCTCCTGAAGAGCCCTGGCTCTCATGACCCTTTCTCTTATGGAACTGCTGGATTCGTTTGCAGTCCTGCACTTATTGCTAAGGTCCGCAATATCAACCCTTTTTGCCTCCACACAGATGTCCACTCTGTCCAGCACCGGACCTGAAATGTGCCCAAGATAACGTCTTATCTCATTTGGGGTGCACCTGCATTTGTTCCTGTCGGGATAAAAGCCGCAGGGACATGGGTTCAGGGCCCCTACAAGCTGAAAATCCGCAGGGTAGGTATAGGTCCCGCGATTTCTCACTATATGGACATTCCTATCCTCCAGCGGTTGCCTTAGCATATCCAGCTTTGCTCTGGAAAACTCAGGCATCTCATCCAGGAAAAGAACCCCTCTGTGGGCAAGGGATATTATGCCGGGCCTTGGCACGCTGCCGCCTCCCACAAGAGCTGTCTCCGTCACCAGATGGTGAGTGCTCATAAAGGGTCTTTGGGTGATAAGGGTCTTGTCATCTCCCATCATTCCCGCCACGGAATATATGGTGGACACCTCGAGACTTTCCTCCGGCGTAAGTGGCGGAAGTATGGTGGGTATTCTCTTGGCTATCATGCTTTTCCCAGCTCCCGGCGGCCCGATGATCATGATATGGTGAAAGCCCGCTGCAGCTATCTCCACAGCTCTTTTCACCGCCGCCTGCCCGTTTATGTCTGCAAAATCCAGATCATATCTGCCCTTATGCGCCTGTGCAAAGAGAGCCTTCACATCTACCTTCGTTGGCTTTATCAGAAGGTCCCTCTCTTTGGGATCTGCATTAAGATACCCTGCCGCTTCCTGAAGCGAGCTTACACCGATGACCTTTATTTCCTCGACCACAGCTCCTTCTCTGGCATTTCCCAGAGGAAGTATAGCTGTCCTGTAGCCCATTTCCTTTGCCTTGGCAACTATGGGAAGAGCACCCTTTATCTCCTTGACCTCACCGTCAAGGCCCAGTTCTCCAAGGACTATGGTATCCGCAAGGCTCGCCTCCTCTATCTCTCCCATGGCAGCCATGATCCCCACAGCCACCGGAAGATCCACCACCACTCCGGTTTTTCTGATGTCAGCCGGCGAGAGGTTTATGGTTATCCTGGCGGCAGGGATCTTTGTCCCGGCGTTTTTAAGAGCCACCTTGACTCTGTCCCCGGCTTCCCTTACTTCGCCGCTCATAAATCCTACCATGTTAAATCCCGGAAGTCCGTCTGCCACATCCACCTCTACCTGCATAAGGTACGGTAAGATGCCGCCTACGGCTCCCGATGTAATTGAACTGAACATATTGTTTCCTTTCTTGATTTCTGTATCCGGAAATTCTTTTGAAATAACCCGACGCGCCGATGCCGGCGCAAAGAAAAAAACATAAAACAAAATCGACCTGCTAATTGTATAACAGGTCGATTCAAAAAGTCTTTAAGATTTTCTTAAGAATTCTTATGATTTTCTTAAGATTGAAATTATCATGTTATCTGAGCATCTTGTTCTGCATTGTATCGGGATCCTGGGCAAACTGAAGAGCAATCTCCCTGGAAATCTTCCCGGATCTGTAAAGTTCCAGAATAGCGTCATCCATGGTGATCATTCCCTGCTTCCTGTAGGTCTGCATGTAAGTGATCAGCTGATGTGACTTGCCCTCACGGATAAGATTCCTTACAGCACTGTTAACGTGAAGCACCTCAAAAGCAGCAAGTCTTGAAACTCCGTCACCGGAAGGGATCAGCTGCTGACAGATGACAGCCTCAAGAACTCCCGCCAGCTGTATTCTGATCTGCTGCTGCTGATGGGACGGGAATACATCTATAAGTCTGTCCACAGTGTTGGAAGCACCGATGGTATGAACGGTGGAAAGTACCAGATGTCCGGTCTCCGCTGCGGTTATGGCTGTACTGATGGTCTCAAGGTCACGCATCTCTCCCACAAGGATAACATCGGGATCCTCACGAAGGGCAGCCCTCAGTGCGCTGGCATAGCTGTTGGAGTCGGTACCTATCTCTCTCTGGTTAACGATTGACTGATGATGCTGATAGGTAAACTCGATGGGGTCTTCCAGTGTGATAACATGGGCTTCCCTGTTGTTGTTGATCTTGTCAATAATGGAAGCCAGAGTTGTGGATTTACCGCTTCCTGTAGGTCCCGTTACCAGAACCAGTCCCCTCTTTTTCTGATAAAGATCTATGACCGTATCGGGAATGCCAAGGGACTCAGATGAGGGAATCTCCGAAGCCACAACTCTGAAAGCCATGGCAATAGAGCCTCTTTGTTTGAACAGATTAAGCCTGTAACGTCCTACTCCTCTTATGGAAAAAGACATATCGCACTGTCCGTTTTCTTCCAGCTTGGCCGCCTGTTTCTCATCCATTACTTCATTGGCGATCTCAAGTGTATCCGGCGGAAGCATCCTGTCATATCCTTCCATGATCACAAGCTTGCCGTGAAGCCTCATCTTGGGCGGAATACCTACGGTAATGTGAACATCCGAAGCCCCTCTTTCTTTTGCTTCCTTCAAAATTTCTTCGATCCTTGACATATCTTCCCCTCACTTATCATACATAAACAGGCTCCTCAACAGTAATACCAAGGGCTTTCATCTTGGCAGTATCCATAACATATCTGTTGTCCATGGTCTTCATGATATCCACGATCTCAATATCCCCGTAGGCCCTTTTATTTGACAGGTCTATTATGGAGTTATCCCTGAAGCTAAGGACTGTAGGTCTTAGGAAATCATCATCATTGGTCCTGATGACAAGTGCCTTCTCGCCGGTATTGAGTTCCACGCTGATGCCCGGCATCAGAATATTAAGTGAATCGGTAAGGCCCTTAACCACCTTGGGATCAAATACATCGGGTCTTTGCATCATCTTCCTGATGACCACCACCTCCGAAGTGGGCGAATCATCCACACGGACCGAAGTCTCCTTGTCGTAAATACCCGCCACCACCAGTACCCTGGCAGCCAGCAGTGTCTTCATGTTCTGCGAAGGAGCATCGCTCCAGTAATCAAGAAGGATCTTTCTGGCCTGATTGCAGGCTCTTTTTATATTGGGCTGAGATGAAAAGGCATCATCTATTATGGGGTATCCGGCCACCTCATGGCCGTCTATTACAGCTCTCTCATCAGCACTGCAAAACTGCTTGGACTGCAGATCCGGAGGCAGGGTCAGTTTGCCGATATCGTGAATTACGGCAGCCATCACCGCCTCATTCTGATCCGAGAGCGGAACATTCATTGTATGGGTTATGGCCGCGGAAAGAATGGCCACATTAAGACTGTGTTTATAGATATAGTCATCTTCACTTCGAAGGGACTGCTGGAAAGTGATCTTCTTCCTGAGATTCCCATAGCTTTTGATGATCTGGGCGCAGATATTGGGGAATCTCTCCTGCTTGTGGTTCTTGACTATCTTCTGAAGTTCCTCCATGATCTCGTGGTACATGACTGTCTGGAATCTCTCGAATTCCAGGTCGTCCTCTGTCATGGGAGGCACCGGTTCTGCCGGCTCAAGAATAAACAGCCCAATAAGACCAAAGCTCTTGATATTCTCAATCGCCTGCATGTCCTTCAGAACCGCAGCGCGATCGTATAAGAGCACGCCTTTCTTGCTGTATATGGGCTTGGCCAGTCTCATACCCGGTTTCAACTCATCACTTTTGATAAAAAGCATAGAAACCACTCCTGTAGCAAAATAATCCGTATATATAAATTATGATGCTAAAGTGGTAAAAAATCAATCATATTACGATGAACATTGTCACGTTAATTCGTCAAGAGTACTGCCATAGGAAGCCAGAAACTCATTGACAAAGTCCAATACCTCGGGGAGTTCGTGGTACATACTCCTGATGGCCTTGCCGGTGCTCTCTTTGGCTGTTCTGAATTCGCTGTTGCCGGCATTCATCTCGCCGATACACTTGATAAGAGCCGAAAGCTTATCCGCAGCCTTCACCAGCTTTCTCATATAGAGCTCATTCTCATCCTGACTTGCCGGTTTGAATATCTCCTCAAAAGAAGGCCGAAGATCCTCAGGAAGCTTCTCTAAAAGCTTGTTGTCGGCAATGGCCTCCACCTCTTTGTAAGCGTGCTTAAGCTCGGAATTGAAGTACTTGACGGGAGTCGGCATATCCCCGGTGATGATCTCCGATGCGTCGTGATAGAGCCCGATGAGAGCCGCCTTGTTAGCATCAAGGTTCCTGCCGTAGCGAACATTGCCAATGGTGCAAAGTGCATGAGCGATCATGGCCACCTCCATGGAATGCTCGCAAAGATTCTCAGCCCTTGTATTGCGCATCAGCGCCCATCTCTCTATGTATTTCATCCTTGATATCAGTGCAAAAAAGTTGTAGTTCATAACCATCCTCCCAATATTATTAATCCAGCAGAAAATCTGCCATTACAGTATTGCTTACATCAAGGCCCCTTTCAGTGAGCCGTAGATACTCTCCGTCATGCGCCGTATCCTGCAGGTCTTTGGCCGAAGAAGACTCTTCATCTGTATCTTCCGGACAGCTTACCCACTCCAGCAGCCCAAGACCCGTGTACTTACGTATAACATCGCCGTACACCTCTTCCATATTCCTTCCGAAATTCAGGGAAAAGAGCTGCCTGCTAACCCCTTGGGTAAGCCTGAGCCCCAGGAACATGAACTCCTCCATCCGGGATTTAATGTCAAGTTCCTCAATATCCTGCCTGATGTCACACAGACCAGGCAGGATCCGGCTTTGATCTGTATTACGATCTATGCCCTCAGAACCCGGAAAATCCTCATCCGGCACATCCTTCCACAGGCAGTCCATATACACCTTCATATCCCGGGTATTGCTCCACCTGGTCTCGTCAAGAAGAGATGCCGCCCCAAGGCCAAGTCCCAGGTAATCTCCCCGTCTCCAGTAAACCTTGTTGTGACGGCACTCATAACCATCCCGGGAATAGTTGGATATCTCATACCTGTGGTAACCTGCGCCGGTCAGCATCCTGCCGGTCTCATGGTACATCCTGCGGTCAAGCTCCTCATCGGGCAGATCAAGCTCCATTTCATAAAAGGGTGTTCCCTCCTCCAGTATCAGACTATAGGCGGAAATATGCTCCGGTTTAAGTTCTATGACCCTTTGAACGGTATCAAGATATGAGTCAAGGCTCTGACCCGGAAGCGCACTCATGATATCCACATTTATATTGCCAAACCCCACTTGGCGTGCGCTCTCAAAGGTGTGGTAAAACATGGCACTGTCGTGAGCCCTTCCCAGTATCTTGAGTTCCCTGTCGTCAAGAGACTGGGCTCCGATACTGAGTCTGTTAAAGCCTGCCCTTTTAAAGTCCGCAAGCTTATCTTTCATGGCTGAAGCGGGGTTTACCTCTATACTGATCTCCGCCCCGGGGTCCACATTAAAACTATCAGTTATGGTGTTCAATAAACCACACACATCCTTTGATTTGGGAAAAGAGGGAGTTCCGCCCCCAAAGAATATCGAAATAACCCTGCGGTCTTTGAGGCCCTTAGCCGAGAGCCTTATCTCTTTTGCCAGAGCTTCAAAATACTGCGCCTGCAGGGACTTATCCGCATAAAAAGAAAGGAAGTCGCAATATAAGCACTTCCTTACGCAGAACGGTATATGGACATAAAGTGACAGCTCTTTTGCCATACTGTTCTCCACCGCCCTCAGTCGGTATTATCAAGCTTGAGTACGCTGAGGAATGCGGACTGGGGTACCTCCACATTTCCGATCTGACGCATTTTCTTTTTACCCTCTTTTTGTTTCTCAAGAAGCTTTTTCTTACGGGTAATATCACCGCCGTAGCACTTGGCAAGCACGTCCTTGCGGTATGCCTTGACGGTCTCTCTGGCAATGACCTTGCCTCCCACCGATGCCTGGATGGGAATCTCGAAAAGGTGCCTGGGGATTTCTTCCTTGAGCTTCTCGCACATCTTGCGGCCGCGCTCATAGGCTCCGTCCTTGTGCACAATAAAGGAAAGAGCATCCACTTCCTCTCTGTTGATGAGGATATCAAGCTTTACAAGATCTGACTTCTCGTAGCCCTTGAGCTCATAGTCAAAGGACGCATAGCCTCTGGACCTGGATTTAAGAGCATCAAAGAAGTCGTAGATTATCTCATTTAAGGGCAGCTCATATTTGAGGATCGCCCTGGTCTGTTCTATGTAATCGGTACTAAGGTACTTGCCGCGCCTCTCCTGGCAAAGCTGCATGATTGCGCCGACATAGTCCGTTGTAACCATGATCTCACCGTTGACTATGGGTTCTTCCATGTATTCAATCTCGGAAGGATCCGGGAGATTGGTGGGATTGGTCAGATCAAACACCTCTCCGTCCGTCTTGTGAACCTTGTAAACTACGGAAGGCGCTGTGGTTACCAGATTAAGGTCATATTCTCTCTCAAGTCTCTCCTGAACAACCTCCAGGTGAAGAAGGCCAAGGAAACCTGCTCTGAATCCAAATCCCAGAGCCTGGGAGGTCTCGGGCTCATAGAATAAAGATGCATCATTGAGCTGCAGTTTCTCCAAAGCGTCACGGAGATCAGAATAATGTGCGGAATCTGCAGGATAAAGGCCGCAGTAAACCATGGGCATAACCTTCTTGTAACCGGGAAGTGCCTCGGCGCAGGGCCTTGAGGAATCGGTAACTGTATCACCAACTCTGGTATCCTGAATGTTCTTGATGGATGCGGTAAAATAGCCAACATCTCCTGCTGAAAGTTCGTCGCTGGGGATAAAGCTTCCGGGAGCAAAGTAGCCAACTTCAACTACCTCAGCCTCAGCACCGGTAGCCATGAACTTAACCTTCATGCCCTTTTTGATGACACCGTCTCTGATCCTGACGAATACGATAACGCCTCTGTAAGAATCGTAGATACTGTCAAAAATAAGCGCCTTAAGCGGAGCATTCACATCTCCCGTGGGTGCGGGAATCCTGTGCACCACCGCCTCAAGTACATCCTCTATTCCAATGCCGTTCTTGGCGGAAATAAGGGGTGCATCCTGGGCCTCAAGGCCAATGACATCTTCAATCTCGTCCTTGGCTTCCTGGGGCATTGCACTGGGAAGATCGATCTTATTGATAACAGGGAAAACATCAAGGTCATGGTCCAGTGCCATATACACATTGGCCAGGGTCTGTGCCTCTACGCCCTGAGTAGCATCAACCACAAGGATAGCTCCGTCGCAGGCCGCAAGGCTTCGTGATACCTCGTATCCAAAATCCACATGACCCGGAGTATCAATCATGTTGAAGGTATACTCCTGTCCGTCTTTGGCCTTATAGATCATCCTTACGGCCTGGGATTTAATGGTGATACCTCTCTCCCTCTCTATATCCATATTGTCCAGAACCTGGTTCTGCATCTCTCTTAAAGTCAGAACCCCGGTCTTCTCGATCATACGGTCGGCAAGTGTTGATTTGCCGTGATCGATATGGGCAACTATACAAAAATTTCTAATCTTACTCTGATCCACTAGTGTAACCTCTTGCGTTTATTTTTGTGTCCGCAGCTCTACCACGTACGCAAAATTATATCATACTTTGCCTGTCGCTGGCACAAAAATATGTTGACAGTTTATTGAATTTACTCTAATATATTTAACGTATGTGGTATTAACTGTCCGTGTCCGGCTAAATACCACTGATAACAACGTATAGTAAGTTTTTTTCGGAGGTAATTATGGCAAATATCAAATCCGCCAAGAAGAGAGTATTAGTTAATAAGAAGAAGGCTGACCAGAACCAGATGATCAAGTCTGCTGTTAAGACAGAGATCAAGAAGGTTAGAGCTGCCATCGAGACAGGCAACAAGGAAGAGGCTGCTAAGGCACTTCTTGCTGCTACATCAGCAATCGATAAGGCTGAGTCAAAGGGCGTTTTCAAGAAGAACACCGCTTCAAGAAAAGTTTCTCGTCTTGCACTTGCTGTAAACAAGCTTTCTTAATCAGTTTTATGAATATGAATAGACCGGCATCTCTCACGTGCCGGTCTATTTTTGTGCTTATTTTTATGTTCTCAGCTTACATTCAGCAAGCTGAAATCCTCCACACTTGTAACGGTGATATCACTTCTTCTGTTGCTGTGAACTCTGCATTCAGATATGGTGATGGCATGATTGCCGTAACCGTCGCTGCTGCCCTTCGTTGCAACGTTGATCCCGTCCTTTAACATTCCTGATATTTCCATTCCCGTAACAGTCACATTGGTGCAGTCTTTTATCAGCACTCCGTAGTCACTTCCCTTATCGCCCAGGTCTGCGCCACCTGACAGCTTACCTCCCACAACATGGGCATTGACCTTATCCTCTATGATGATGGCCGCAGTATCTTTGTTCTGATACTCCGGGGTCACATTAAGCGTGGCATTCTCATCCAGTGTAAGAGTCACATTATCCTGCATAAGGATTGCACTCTTACCGTCACCAAGGCTTACGGATATCCTGTAGGTCCCGGCCGGAAGACGGACATTACCGTCACCGCTTTGCGCAGCTTCCAGTATTGCTGCATTTATGGCCTTTGTAGCATCCTCTTTTCCCGTGTTGTCGATGTTATACTTCTCTATAACATAATCAGCAGGATCCTTGTAAGCCCATCTGGCATAGAGAGTCAGCGTATCGCCATCTGCCAGATTGATGTAATTGCCGTACTGATCTTTGATCTTTTCTCTGGAAAGATCCTCTCCTATGATCTTTCCTTCAGGTTCAAAATCTACTCCCGGATTGTCGGTAGTTGGGTTCTTTAACGTATTCCAGCCAACAACCTCATACCCGTCCCTGGTAAATCCGCATTTACTGAGCTTATACTCCCTGTCCACCGAAAGCCCGTACATAGTAGGAGTCTTACCCGTTGCTTCCTCACAGTTTTTATCAAATACAATGGCATATCTTGAGGGAACCCACCTGGCGTAAACAGTCATGTCTACATAGGAACTTCCGATGATATTGCCCACCTTATTCCTGCAGGAAGCCTCCTTATACCATCCGCCAAATCCATAGCCCTGTCTTGTGGCAGTGGCAAGAAGATAGCCGCTCTCGTACTTGTCACCATAGGAAGTCACATATCCCGCATTACTGGTATCAAGTTCAGCCGTAGGGTCTCCTCCGGCATTGAGATCATAATTTATGGTGTAATGGGTGTAAGTCCATCTGGCATAGAACACCTTGTTTCCGGTGCTGCCCTTTGGAATACCGGTGGCTTTCTTTCTGAACTTTGCATCCTGATACCAGCCGATGAAGGTATCTCCAAGCTTGCAGGGCTCTGCCAGATATCTGCGGGCTGCGCCGGTATCCTCATCTTCGTCCTTTATGTATATCCTGCTGCCGATTTCAACCCTCGGACCGTCAAATACGATTTCCTGATCGACGCTGTAGGTGAACTCCTCAACCACATCCCTGATCTCCGGAGCATTGACGTTGTACAGGGAAACCTTGTAGATATCTTTTTCCCAGACTGCATAGAGGTTTATCTGCTTTCGGTAGGTCTTGACCAGACGGGAAGCATTCATGGGATCCTCAAATCCTGTGACTGCCTCTTTGTCCCCATAATAGGTAAAAGAAGCATCGGGGTCAGCTGAAAGTCTTGCAGCACGCTCAGAAGCCGGTAGAAGGCTCCAGCACTTAAAGGAATATCCTTTTGCCCTGTAGGCATTTCTTGTGATGGGCTTTGCCTCGTTGTACTTAAGCGTCTGGTCAAACATCAGTCCCGAGCGTCCTGTGGAGCCCTCCGGATAATCTGCGACAAAGTGAATCCTATAGGAAGTTTTATTGTTGTTCTTCCACAGAGCATAGAGGGTTAAGTCACCACTGGTATTTTCGGTTATCCTGCTGATCGTGGTCTTATAAGAAGAATCGGTGTACCAGCCAAGGAAGGTGTCACCCTGCTTCTCACAGGAAGGCAGATCATAGCCTCCGGCATTTCCGGACCTGTATGTGTTTATCACTTCTCCCGTAAGGGTTCCGCCATAAGTCACATAGTCTATGAAATATATGCCCTCCTCATATCCGGCAAACAGCCGCATTTCCTGATTGGCAAGAGGAATCCATTTAGGATAAAGATACAGATCCTCTCCCATCTTTGCTGTGATTGCTTTGATCTGTTTTTTATAACTTTCATCCGTGAACCAGCCACCAAAGGTAAATCCGTCTCTGACAGGCTCAGGGGTCAAAAGAGATATCTTTTCCCCATAATCATAGGAGCGAACAGGCTCAGATCCTTCCGGGAAGCTCCACTCGCCCTCTTTGGGCACATCATCACTGTTCTCCTGATGATAGAGGACCTTAAAGCTGTTCTTCCACACGGCATACAGGGTAAAGTCTCCCGCAAAACTGCTTGAATAGCTGCTTCGCAGGATGACTCCGGTCATTTCTTCCTTGTCTGAAAGAACTGCCTCTCCGTCTTTGGTAAAGGACCACCCCATAAACACGCTTCCGCTCTTCTTGAATTTATTGGCTGGCAGTTTCTTGGCCACTCCATAGGAGAAGGTTGCGTTAGCCATGGTATATTTTCCACGGTCAGGGGCATTATCGTTATCACTTCCGTTCCCGTCAAAGGAAACAGTATAGGTGTAAGGTATCCACTTGGCATAGATGTTAAGATCCCCCACTGTACCTTTTTTCACATAGGAAATCTTATTCTTGTAGCTGTAATCGGTATACCAGCCACCGAACTGGAAGCCCTTATCCCAGTCTTCATTCAAAGGCGCTTTTATCTCAAAGGTATCATCATCGGGAGTATAGGTCAGTTTGGTATTCTCCGGATTATTTTTCCCTCCGTTGGTATGATAGGTAATGGTATATTCAAGCGGTTTCCACTGAGCATAGAGCATCAGGGTTTCCTTATCTTTCACCGGTATTTCCGCCTTATCGGAAAAGCTCTCTCCGGGATTTTCTTTCGTAGGAGAAGGCACCGTGTTCCAGCCGTCAAAGACATAGCCTTTTCTTGTAAACTTATTGGTTGTAAGCTTTATGGTTCCTGCCGACTTTGAGGACTGCTTACTCATCTTTCCGGAGGTGGCTCTGTTGCCGTAATAAACCACGGTAAAATTCGAAGGTCTTTTCTCAATGGTGAAGCTCGCCTTCTTTACTCCGCCGTAATCTCCCTTTCCGACAAGTGTGACTGTGGCCTTTCCTTTGTTTATATTGTTCTCATAAGCTGCAATATCGTAGTCCTCTTCCGTCAGATATCTTCCGGAGAGCTTCACCGTGATATGCTCATAGCCTGGTCTTATCTCACTTCCGGTGAAGTACTGATTTGTAACCAAAACAGATGCTTTGCCAATGTCTGCAGTGACCATGCGGTAAACAGCTATGGCGCTGCCGCGATAATTGCCCTTTCCAGTGATCTCAACCGCCATTAGAGTATCGGCAGGGGCAATGTCTTCGGGAAATGCAACATCACCAATACTCCTTACGGTGCCGTTTAAAAGCTTTACGTCCTGAGCATAGGTATAGACGAATTTCTTCTCATAGTCGGTTCCGGCAGCAAGCTTTTTACCGTCAACATCATATACCGTGACCGTAGTGGTATAGTTTCCTGCCTTGTAGGCATAGACTTTGTCAGAAGCCCTGCAGGAAATCTCTTCAGCCTCCAGTTCTCCCGGTCCTATGACAAAAGAGATAACTATGCTGCCTTTAAAGTTTCCTTTTCCCTTTACAGTTACGGTAGGACTCTTTTTTCCGCCAACAGTCTTATTATTGGCATAGGATAGCGTATAGTCCGTTCCCTCTGCCAGCATCCTTTCACCAAACATGATTCTGACTGCCGGCTTAACTCCACCTTTGGCATAGGGAAAAACCTTTCCCGCATCGGTATCAATTCCTCCCACTAGTTCTGCCGATATCAGTCCTTCGGGATCATCTTTCAGATTATAGGGACCCGCGGTAACAGCAGGAGCATTACTTATTGTCACAGTTAGCGTTTTTTCGGGAGAAATTTCCGTGTATAACTTTACTTCTTCATCTTCAGGAACAGAAAAAGCAGATGAAGCACTCAAAGAAGCATCGTTCTCACCTTCATGCTGCAAGCTGCTTCCGGCTGCAGAAGCTTCATCATCCTCTTTTGCTTCTTCTCCGGAACCCTCTAATGCTTCATTATGCTCATCTGCCTGATCATCAAAAACAAGGCTCATGTCATCGGCCTTATCATTTTCAATAATTTCTTTTTCTTCTTCCTTCTCCTTATCCGGCTCCTTACCGTTTACATTATCGTAATCGGATGGTTCTTCCCCGACTTCAGTCTGCTCCCAGATTGCATGGTAAACAAGGCCATCCTCGGGAACAACCTCCTTGTTGTTTCTCAGTATTTTTTCATCCGGAAGATACTCACCGGCCTCTTCATCCTCGCACCAGCATACAAATACAAAGCCTTCTCTTACAGGCTCCGGCAGACCATCCAGTTCAATCCTTATCTCTTCATCATAGCGATAAGACTCGCCATAGTATCCACCCTCAGTAACATAGATCTCATATTCTTCGATTTTAAGATCATCCTTTATTTCAAAGTATCCCGGAGATGCTTTTAAAGTTACCTTATATTCTTTGGGGAGTTCCTCCTTCGCCGCTTCATCCAAAGCATCTGAGTTTTCGTTGTTCTCACCTGTACTTATATTCTCATCTGTATTTTCGGAATCACCTGTATATTCAGTCTGACTTTCTTCCTTCTTTGAGTCTTCTTCAGGTTCTAAACTTTCCTGCGTCACGACATTTTCAGCATGTTCAAAGTTCTCAGATGCCCATACTGTAAGCACCTCACTTGCAGTCATACTTCCTATCAGGATAAAAGCCACAAACAAAGCAACTGCTCTTTTTTTCATATTTGGATTCCCCTTTATCTTTATCGAAAAAGCACATTTTTGAAACCCAAATACATTATATCGGTTTATTTCTTTTAGCTAATTATCCAATACTTATAGTTTTATTAAATCTATATAAAAAAAGCCCGGATCGCTTAAATTCCGGGCTTTTTAGCGCGATTATGAATAATATTGCGTATTAATTTAATCGCTTTCTTCTATTATTCTCTTTAACCTCTTCCAGACTGCTCTCATGCTCTGATGATGACATGGTAGGGTTTCCTTCAATAGTCTTATCTCTGTACCATTCCAGGAAGCTCTTAACAGGCTTGGGTGTAAATCTGGCCATCATAACCCTGTACTTGGCATACATCTCCATCACTTCTTCTCTGGCGTTTCCCACAAAAGCACCGGGATCAAGATTCATCTTTTCCCTGATAATGTTAAAGGACTTCTCCAGGGAGTAGCTGATGGATTCTACTCTGTTGCCAATGCCTTCACTGATGGATCCGACTCTGCTGCCGATCCCCTCGCTTAAGGCATCAACGCGGCTGCCTATTCCCTCGCGGACATCCTCGCCCTTAAATGCAATGATTGCATCCAGTCTCTTCTGTATTCTCTGCATTTCAAACTTGGCTCTGTCCATATATATGAGGACATCTCTTAAGTCAATGGCGGTTTTGAAAGCCAGTACAAAGTCTGCACTTACCAGTACTGTAACCACTACGGTAGTGATCGTCACGATATTGTAGGGAATCGCAGTGATGATTCGCTCGATGGGTATCTGAAGATAATGGGTAAAAATAACAGTACAAACACCCCACACAATGGTGGATTCCAGGCAGATGTATCCGTGAAAATGGAACTTCTTGTGGGAATAATCCCAGTATCTCACCTTGAAAAGAGATTCCATCACAATACCGGTGATAAGCTCCAGTGCCGTCGCCCCGATGCATCCGGCTATAAATACCAGAAGCACATTGTCATAAAAGGGCTTGGACACCACCAGCATCATGATTCCACCGCTGCCATATAACGGCAAAAAGGGTCCACGCATGAACCCTCTGTTTACCGGATGTTTTTCCATTATTGTCACATAGGTGGACTCAAAACACCACCCGAAAAAGCTGTAAAAATAAAAGAGAAATAGCCACTGAAGCGGCAGATAATTAAACATAAAAGTCTCCGATCACTGCTGTGGATTGGAAAAATCTATAACCTGATTCTCCGGGGCAGTAGTTTTCTCTACCGAAACAGCCTGAAGCACAGGGCCTTCGCCCTTATATTCCGGCACAAACTGCTTAACAACCTTGGCTGTAACAAGGACCCAGTCCTTCTCCTTGAGTTCCTGCGCCTTATCATACTCACAGGCAAAGCCAAGGAACTGCATGTCCTGTGCACAACAGGTCATAGCCATACGTCCCGGCACAAATCTGTCCTTGGGGAATTCCTCGGGCTTAAGCACCATTCCCTTAAAGCGTACATTCTTGCCCTCATATCTCTCAACATGGTCCAGAGCATCAAGATAAAACATGCCGTAGCCGTAGTTGTTAAGATCTATGGGATCCTGAGTAAGGTCAAAGGGCAGATCCTCATCAAGAGTTACATCCACCTCTCCGTCCTTGTCTTCAAAGATAATATCTGCCTTTTGGTTGATGGCCTTGACATTTCTCTTGTAGGAAGCCAGGTCTTCAATTCCGTCACAGCGGTTGAACAGTATCATGTCCGAGTTTCTGATCTGCTCAGCCAAAAGAGATTTCATATTACTGAAATACAGTTCAAAACTGGAAGCATCGATCACGGTGATCTGCTGCTCTAAATTCCACATAACGGGAAGCTTCATGTTTTTGAAATTCCACATGCCGTTGTACTCAATGAGAATACGCTCGGGACCGTGCTTGGCATCAAGAGCGATAAGCGCTTCGGGAGTGAAATCCTCCTCGTCTTCTATGCGCTCCACTACAGTATTGGTGCTCTTTAAAAGCTTCTCTTCATAATCGTTCTCACCCTCTTCACATACAATGAGAAGAGTCTTGCCCTTTGTCCTGAAATAGGGCTGAGCAATAGTATATCTGAAGAAGTCCGTTTTTCCGGCATCAAGAAATCCGTTGATAATATAAACAGGTTTCATCAATTCTTCACCTCTCTAATCAGAGTCTTCTGAAAAGTTTCTGGAGATTATCCTCGTTGAGCTCAGAGCCGATAACGCAGAACTTACCTGTAACATCTGCTGCTCCGTCTCTTACCTCAGCTTCTCCGGGAACATAGTCAAACTCAATCCAGCTTCCGTCAACTGAAGGAACAACACCCTTGGTACGAAGAACGATTCCATAGGTCTCTTCATCCTCCAGCTTGCCAAGCATTCCTTCAATCTCATCCCTGGTGTACTTAAGGGGTGTCTCCATACCCCAGCTCATAAAGATATCATCTGCATCATGATGATGATGCTCGTGGTCATGATCATGGTCATCATGGTCATGGTGATGATGCTCATGCTCGTCGTGATCATCGTGATCGTGGTGATGATGCTCATGCTCGTCATGGTCATCGTGATCGTGGTGGTGATGCTCATCGTGATCATCGTGATCGTGGTGGTGATGCTCATGCTCGTGATCATGCTCATCGTGATCATCATGATCGTGGTGATGATGGTGGCACTCGCACTCCTCATCATCGCACTCTCCATCGGGATGTGCGCTGTAGATTACAGAGCCGTCCTCAGCAACAGTCTTGTGGCTGCCATGGTCATGATGATGGTGATGATGGTGATGCTCCTGCTCCATCACAAGCTTAAGAAGCTCAGCCTCAAGGTCATTGTTGCCCTCGAAGGTATCAAGGATCTCTTTTCCGGTGATCTGATCAAGAGGTGTGGTAATGATGGTAGCCTTGCTGTTATGCTCACGGATAAGCTCTACAGCAGTCTCAATCTTGCTCTGATCTGCCTTGTCTGTTCTTGTAAGAATAATGGTTCCCGCATTCTCGATCTGATTAATGAAGAACTCGCCGAAGTTCTTGATATAAACCTTGGCCTTGGAAACGTCAACAACGGTAACTGCGCTGTTGAGCTCCATGTTATCATCTGTGTCTGCGATGTTCTGGATAGCTCTCATAACGTCTGAAAGCTTACCAACTCCTGAGGGCTCGATAAGGATCCTCTCAGGTGAATACTGATCCATTACCTGCTTAAGGGATGTCTCAAAGTCACCTACCAGTGAGCAGCAGATGCATCCTGAATTCATCTCGGTGATCTCAATGCCGGACTCCTTGAGGAAACCGCCGTCAATACCGATCTCGCCGAACTCATTTTCAATAAGAACAACCTTTGTTCCTGCAAGTGCTTCCTTTAAAAGCTTCTTTATCAATGTGGTTTTGCCGGCTCCGAGGAAACCGGAAATAATATCTATTTTTGTCATATACACTCCAATCTGCACTGTGTTTCTGTGCTATATCCGCTACAACACATCTATTCTATGCAGACTGCAGGATAATGTCAAGAAACCGCTATTTTACTACTGCTGTGGAGCTTATCCTGTAGTTTATTCTGTGGTTTGTTCTGTAGTTTATTCTGTAGTCCCTTCTAAAGCCCGGTCCCGGGACTTCTCTTCCGATGCAGATGTGTTTTTCGCAGCTATATTTCCGGTGTCGGTATTTTCTCCATCGATATTCTCGATATCTAAATGCTCCGAATTGGATTTAGCCGTATCAGCATTTCCGGATGCTTTGTCCACCGCGCCATCGGAAGTCGAAGGCTCTTTTCCCCCTGATGTCTTATCCGTTCCGGAAGACTTATCCGTCGCTTCACTCTTATCTGGCCCGGTTGTATTTCCGAGTGTTTCACTCTTACCCTGTGAAGAATTCTTTTTTTCTTCGCCTGACATGCCTGTGTCTGAACTCTTTTGTGAGTCGCCTGGAATAATGGTGTCAACAATGTTTTCTTCCATATCCGGATCTTCTGACACCGATGTTGTCATCAGTCCGGATTTCTTCGTTTCAGTCTCACTTCCCTGGCCGTTTTCAGTAACGGTCTCGTAGTCAACACCTTTTCCTTTGAATTTGAGCTTTGCTCCTGTGACCTGACCGTGAATATATCCACAGGAAGTGGCATATCCCTCAAGCTCATCATCTTCATAGGCACATATTTTTGTCTTTTTCTCTTCAGATTTCTTAAGTACGCCGTTTCTGTTTTTTACCTGATTAAGAGAAGTTGTTTTTTCAACGTGTCCGCTTCCGGTGCTGACATAGGTCTTTCCACAGAAATTACAATGGAATTTGTAGAAGGCTTCTCCTGTATAATAGTCACCTTCGTAGCTGACCATCACTACATCCTTATTGGTATCGTAGTAATAAACGATCTCGGTTTCATAGCAGTCTCTGTCGTGAACGTGATGTACTTCCTTTGTATAGCAGCCGCCTTTTCTGTCTTCGCCAACCAACTCGTCATCGCACTCGGCTCCCGAAGCGTCCGTGTGATAGTGGTAGGTATACTCTACTTCACCGGGGATCTCGCCGCCCGGCAGTGTGTACTCTGACTCAAACTCCATGATTCCGGCTGCGATCTCAGCAAATGTGGCATCTTCCCTGACTTTTATGCCTTTAGTGAGTAACGCCGATGCCACCAGCTTTTTTCCGTCACTCACATATGTAAAAACCTCTTTGAGCTGTTTGTTAACGCTGCCCATCTCGGTACCGATATAGCTTTTAAGCTCCGTGAGGTCGCCCTTTACTCCGACGATCTCACTGTTAACATTGGTTATTTCATTGTTAACGCCTGCAATACCGTTGTTGACATTGGATACTTCATTGTTAACGCCTGCAATGTCATTTTTAACATTGGATACTTCGTTGTTCACGCCTGCAATTCCATTTTTAACATTGGTTATTTCGCTGTTTACGCCGACGATTTTATTGTTCACGCCTGTAATTTCATTGCTCATGCTGTTCATTCCGTTGTTGATGGTAGAATCGATCCTGGCAAAATTATTGTTTATGGAATTTGAGATGGAACTAAGCTCCGTCTTGAAATCAGCAAGAGATGTTTTGCTCTGCTCTGTGAGCTTTGAATCCGTCTGGGCAAGCCTGTCCAGAAGGTCCTGGTAACGATCCTGCATTTCTTTTGACAAGTCCTTGTTTCCGCTCTTTACCGCTGACTGAATCTCCACCATAAGGTTTTTGGTGTTCTCCTGAGTCTCGCTGTACTTGTTCTCAATCTTCTCAAGTTCAACATAGAGGTTAGTTATCTCTTTTTCCACCTTGCTTCTGTTATCCGAACCGTTCTTTTCCATAGACTGCTTAAGTACTTCGATGGATGCCTCTGTCTTATTGATAAGATTTCTCAGTTCCTGCATATCCTTATCAAGCCCAACCACCTTCTCAGTTACAGTATTTGTCATTCTCTCTGTGAGTTCTCCGGTCTCCTTGTGATTCTCGCTGGTCTTCTCACTATAGATGCTAAGGTTCTTCTGATTCTCCGCAACGGTTTTGTCGATGCCGTTAAGATACTCCTTGAGCTCATCAAGCTTCTCTACCGTCTTCTCATTGTTTGCCATCTCATCCTGCTTAAGCTCTTCCCTGGCTGTTGCTGTTACAACAGGAGTGCTAAGGTAAATCAGCCCTCCGCAGAGCGCAGTTGCGATAACCACCGCAATCCCCACCACCAGCGTATCGTGCCTTTTAAGCTTCTTAAGCAAGAGCTTAACCGAGTTGTTCTGTTTCGACCACTTTTCTTTCAAATTCATGTTTCTTCTCCCTTTTTGCATTTCATTTTTCTTGTTGCTTTGTCGTTTTGTTACTTTGATGTCTTGTTACCTTGAAGTCTTAACCTGTTGTCGTTTGTCTTATGTTTTCTTGTCTGCAGCAGGAAACGTCAAAAAGAGACATGGCTTCCCTTGCCACAAACGTAAGTAAAAAAATAAGTGGAATATCCTCGGAAGAATTTCCGGGATTTTTGCCGGTAGAATACCGACGAATGTTTATTATACATATCAGCGAAAAAAATGCAAGAAGAAAAATGAAATTTTTTAAAAATATTTTTGTGTTGCCTGATAGAGGCATGGGCGCTGCGTCAGGTGCTGCATTTTGAGGAACGGAGGTTTTTGGGGGATTCAATTGCGGGAAGAGTCTTGGGGGGATCCTTTTGCGGGAAGAGTTTTGGAAATTATTCCAATAGAAATGTTCATTTTTTCCAAATAGCAGGTTTCTGTCTCATACCTCTTAAGTTTTTGAAAAAAAGCGCATATTACCTGCGACTTTTTTCCAAAATATCGAGGTTTTTGGAAAATCTGGAGATCCTGCCGCTTTTAATAAGATCAATATGTCCTCGGAAAAATTTTTCTCACTCAAAAAGAAGCTTCTCACTCACAAAGAAGCTTCTCACTAGAATTCTCACAAAAAGTCCCATACATCAAGACCGCTTAGAAGCCTTAATGTATGGGGCTTTCTACACTCAAAAAAATTCAAATTACTTATCAAATTGCTTATCACACTACCACACGTTCGTCACACCGCGCCGCAATTATAGCTGTACTGCGCGACTTCAGTTCCGCGCCGGGTCTTTATCCTACTGCCTTGATAGCCTTCTTGGGGCACTTGGTTACGCAGGTACCACAGTGTGTGCACTTCTCCTGGTCAATGACTGCCACGTTGTTCTCAACGGTGATGGCACCTGAAGGACAGTTCTTTTCGCAGATATGGCAGGCTATGCAGCCAACTGTGCAGTATCCGTTAACAGCCTTACCCATGTCCTGAGACTTGCAGGATACAACCTGGGTTGCTGTGTAAGGAATAAGATCGATAAGGTGCTTAGGGCAGATATCAATACATTTGCCGCAGGCCTTACACTCTTCCTTGTCCACAACAGCTACGCCGTTAACAACATGAATGGCGTCAAACTGGCAAACGGATACGCAGGTACCGCCGCCAAGGCAGCCAAAGCCGCAGGTCTTTGAACCGCCGCCGGGAGCCTGAGTCTGAAGTCTGCAGTCAGAAACTCCGTTGTACTCGTATTTTGTCTTAGCTTTTTCGCAGTCGCCCTGGCAATGTACATATGCCACCATTCTGGTGGAATCGCCGGCTTCTACTCCCATGATTCCTGAGATTATCTCAGCTACGGGAGCACCGCCAACAGGGCACTGGTTTACGGCAGCCTCACCCTTTGCTATGGCAGCCGCACATCCCGAACAGCCCGGGAATCCGCATCCTCCACAGTTGTTGCCGGGGAGAGCTTCTAAAATAGCCTGTTCTTTTTCATCCACATCAACATGCAGTTTCAGGTCAGCCACGCCAAGGATTATTCCGATAACAATACCTGCTCCGGCCACCACTGCAGTTGCAATGAGTATTCCAGTGATCATAGTTTATTCTCTCCTAAATATATATTGTGTAGTATTCAGTCCTCAAAGTCCCAAATGGTCTACTCCGTGATATACGCATGACTCCGCTTGCGCTCCCGTCATGCTACATACATTCGGAATCCGCACTGTCGTGCTCCTTCCTCATGTATGTTCGGTCCTCAAGGTCCCAACCTGCGCTGTGCAAGCACAGCAGCTTGGGACTTTTCGTCCCTATATCACTCATTTCAGTGCGCTAAATCCTGTAAATGCAATGGCCATAAGTCCTGAGGTGAGGAGGACAAGGGGCATTCCCTTGAAAGGAGCAGGAATGTCGTTGTACTCCATCTTCTCGCGAAGGCCTGCAAGGATAACAATGGCAATGGTGAAACCTACAGCTGTGGCAAATCCGCAAACGGTACTCTGAAGGATTGTGTAGCCGTCG
>JAILFT010000109.1 GCA_024697425.1 Butyrivibrio sp.
TTTGTTTTTGGCAGATTGAATAACAGGCTTGTCTACTTTAATCTTTTCCCAGATAACATATACTGTTACTTTCCCATTATTCTTGGAAGTAAGCCCAAAGGTACTACAGCCGTTGGAATAGATATTATCATGATTAATAAAACCTTTTTCGTCTACAATCAGGTTTTTGCCTTTTGGATCTGAAGCAATTCCCGCAAATTCATATCCCTTTTTGCCGATGTAATAGCTTTCATCACTAATGGCATACTGCACATCTTCGGCATAACCAAAGCTTCCCAGATTTTTGGACTTAAGCTTCTTACCTGTTGTTGTGTCAATTCCACCGTTGTAATTCACTGTAATACTATACCTGTTCTCGGCAAGAACTGTTTTAAGCTCTACATCTACAGTATTTGTCGCCTTGATTCCTGTGACATAGCCCGCCTTGTTTGTTACAATAGAAAGGCCGTCTTCTTCAGTGTATTCGCCATCATAGATCAGTCCTACATACCTGTATCCGGCGTAACTGTATTTAGGGAATTTTACAGTCTTGCCCACTGTATAATATGTCGTTGAATTGTATGTGCATGGATCATCTTCATTTCCAACAACAGTAGTTCTTGTCACCTTATAGGTCTTAGGAATCCAGTATGCATAAAGCGTTACCTTTGCGCCATTCTTTGTTGAGAGGCCTTCAAATGTATATGAATATGAATTATCTTTGTCTGATACTGCAGAAGGTGTAATAAGCGTTCCTTTTCCGTTCTTCTTGGTATAAAGGCCGCCAAATTTGTACCCCGTTCTTACGGTATCGATAGTATACGGTGTTCCGGGGGCTTCTGCATTTGAACCGACATTGAATTTGAGCTCAACATTCTTAAATTCTGTCTTGGCTTTTCCTGAATAGTTGTAATCAACCGTAACATTATATTTTACAGGTGACCATGCAGCTCTGTTTGCTTTTTTGCTGCTCCAGTGAGCATAAACCTCTATTACATCACCATTTTCGGCTGAGAGTTTGGAATACCACTTACCGGGAGAATACTTTGTTCCCTTACCATCCTTACCGGTAGTAAAGTAGTCAATACTCATATTTTCCTTGCCTTCTCCGGTTAGCTTACTTTCAATATCGTCAAGGTACTCGCTCACATTAAACTGATCGGTATATCTGTATTCTACGGTATACCATGTCGCTTCATCATCAGGATTCTCTGAGTTCTCAACCTCAGTATTGGTATGATAAACAACCTTATACTTGTTCTCAGACCAGTTGGCACTTATTGTCACATTATGATAAAGTGCAGGACCGTCTTCTTCATCTGCTTCTCTAAACGAAGCTGCAGGAATTACATATTTACCATCTTCTGATACGTTACCATCAAGAGATTTATCTCCCTTAGAACCCTTCCAATAAAAACCATTCAGGGTATATCCCTTTTTAGCAGGTGCATCAAGAACAATATCCGTATCAGGCTTATATGTTTTAGGCGCATTCTTGATAGCTCCGCCGTTAAGGCCATATGTGATCTTATAGGTATCGGCTTTCCACTGGGCATACAAGATTCTTGAAGTCTGTGGCAGATTCTTTACTTTTGCGTTCCTGGCATACTTTTTGCCGGTGCCGTCACGCTTTGTATTCCAGGAGTCAAATGTATATCCAATTCTGTTAAAGATAGCCGGTGTAAGCTGATAAGTCTTGTCATGCTTATAAGTTATAGTCCTTGTTTCATTATCATAATCATCAGAATCCAGTTCATCCTCGCCAATATAATAAGCATCCATATCACGCAATACTTCTCCGCCATTGGCGTCAAGAACTACCTCATATGTTTCAGGTTCCCACTTGGCATAAAGAACATAGCTCTTAAATACATCACCGCCAACATAAGTTACGGGCGTTCCTTCACATGACTTATCCTCATACCAACCATCAAATACGTATCCGGGTTTGTATATCATTTTGGAATTATCAGGGCCACAGTTGGGAAGCATGGTCTTTTCAAAACCATATTCCTCAGTGTCCTCGTTATACACAACCTGATATGATGCAATTCCCTTGTTCTTTGAATCTGTATATTTACCACCATTTAAAATATATTTAACGGTATATTTATCCTTTTTCCACTGAGCCACAAAAACAACAGCTTCATCTTTGGATGTAAGGTTGGAATAGATTCCGTTCTTTATAACTTTTCCGGTATTTAAGTTTTTCCATCCCGTAAGTGTAAATCCGTTCTTAACAAACTCATCGCCGGTAAGAGTGATCTCATCTCCCGTCTTAACAGCCTGGAAAAATCCCCTGTCAGACTTAAGTTCATCCTCGTTAAAAGACTTATCGGCATTTTTAACAGCAGAAAAGTCAATTGAGTCTTTTACCTGCTCTGCAGAATTGCCCATAAGGTCATTGGCGCCAAGGGTAAGAAGTCCGCTCTTTACACCGAGGATATCGCTGTCTTTATCGCCTGCGCTAAAGAAAATCGCATAGCTTGCAAGAGAATTAATAGTATAGTTATATCTTTTTGCACGTACCTTTGCATAAGTGTATGCTTCAGAATTATTGGGAGCGATTATAGTGATCGAGTGCTTTGGGTTATAGAAACACCATGTACCGTCATCGCCGTATTTACTGTCAAATTTGGAGTCATCTCTTAAAGGATGTCCATTTTCATTACCGGGATTCTGGAACAGATCTCCGAGTCTTGTCACTGTTGCAGGAATGGTAACCTTTTCAAGGTTTGAACATTCGTAAAATGCACCGCAGGCAATGGTTTCCATGCCTTCAGGGAATACAACCTCTTTAAGAACCGATCTTTCAAAAGCATTATCCTTTATCGTCTTAAGCGAACTTGGGAAATCGATTGAAGTAAACTTTGCATATTCAAATGCACCTATCCCAATAGTCTCAAGCTGTGAACCTTTTTCAAATACAATTCCTTCTATTCCCCTTGAAACTCCAACATATTCAGAATTGCTGTATTCTCCGGGCTCAGCAAAGGCCATGGAGCCAATTTCTTTGATCTGTTTAGGAATAGTGATAACAGTCCCGGGCGCAAATGTAGCAAAGCCAAATATTCCTTCAGGAACTTCTGTTACATCCTCACCAAAGGTAACGTTCTTGATATTACATCCCGCAAAGGCTGTAGATGCAAACATCGAAACAGCATCAATATGTACGGTCTCAAGATATCTGCAATCATTGAAAGATGCATAATCTATTTTGTAGAAGTCTCTTGGGAATGTGACCTTTTTAACCCAAATTCCTTCAAAAGAGTGTTGTCCGGTTGCTCTGACGTTACCAAAGTCAATTTCATTTATATCATCCTCAAATGCATACCAGGGAGCAAGTCCGCCTCTGGAGTAATCAGGCAGTGAATAATTACCCCATTCCTCTTTTTCCTTTGCAGTATATTCGGAATCATCTACATGGAAAGAAAGTATTCCGTTTTTAACATTCCAATGAATATTCTTATTAGAGCCTACGACTCCGGAAGTAACGGTCCACTGGGCATAAATAGGAATACCGGCAGCATCGCCATATTCAACGATCATATCATAGGTAAGTTTGGTTGTACCAAAGACTATCTTTCTTCCTCCGACAGGCTTTGTAAACCAGCCGGCAAATTCAGCCCCTTCTTTTGTGGGTTCTGCATATTTATCTGCAGGGAAAACACTTCCTACCGAAACGCTAAACGCTTCCTCAACATAGGATTCCGGCATAACACCGCCATTTGCATTAAGGACAAACGGATAATATGATGCTTCGCTCCATTTTGCGTTAAATACAAGGTTTCCGTCATCATCATAATCTTCCGCTTTGTTTGAAGCATCTACTGTATAAGTCCATACCGCATTTTCGTTTTCATCAGCGCCCTTTACAAGGTTTCCTGAAGACGTATACCATGTATCAAAAGTAAACCCGCTCCTTTTGGGAGCATACAGAGTAACTGTAGTATTTTCTCCCAAGGTATAGGGATTCTTTACATTATTATTTCCGCCGTCAAGGTTATAAACTATTGCACTCTCAAGGACAATTGCTTCAAGATTGTTAGCCTCTGCATTTGCAGAAACGTAGCTTTGAGCAGCTGATCCGCTCTTTACCACGCATTTAAGGGGACTCACTTCACCCTTAAAAGAAATACCATTATCGCCTATTGACTCTACAGAAGCAGGAATGATAATTCTTTTAAGTTCTGATCCGGAATTCAGATTAAAGGCCCTGTCACTGATAACTTCAACCGAATCAGGGATAACAAGTTCTCCCATATCAAGTAATGCATCTTCAAAAAGCGAATGTGAAATACAGGTCATACCATCAGCAAAGGTTACTTCGTCAATGTGAGCTCCTGCAAAGGGCGCATTACCGCGCTCACCTTTGTCTTCACCGGTTAATTTTGTTGTACCAATAACAAGATTATCGATATTGCATCCCGCAAAGGCATTCTGTCCGAGCATTTCAATGCTTTCAGGAAGAATCACACTTGTAACATTAGAATTTTTATATGCATCTTTATCGATATAAGAAACGCCGTCAGGAATACAAAGTGATGTTGTTGTAAACTCAGCGTTTTCAAAAGCTCCGGTGGCAATGCTGACAACTCCTGAGCTGCTTGAGAAAAATACATCTCCCTTAAAGTCCTTGAATGAATACTTATTTATCCACGAAACAGAAGCAGGAATCTCAATACCACTAGGCGATGTACATGTAGCTCCTTCAAAAAGATACGAAGCAGCCCAACTAGTGCCGGCAGGCCATACAAAACTCGAAAAATCAGTTCCGCTAAATATACCCTGTCCAAGACTTGTATCATCGGAAACTAAAGTAATAGTTCCGACCCCTGCAATATCAGAGAACGCACCATCTCCTACACTTTCAACATCTTCACTGATAGTGATGGATTTAAGTTTTGTGTTTTTAAAGGCATTTTCACCAATGTTTAATTTCCTGGGTACAGCATATGTAAAATCCACTTCTTCAAGCAAAGAATTTTCAAATGCAGATTCACCTATCTGTACACCGTTAAGGCGGCGTCCAAAGCTCTTTATGGAAGTTCCGTAAAGCGCAAAGTCACCGATTTCCGTAAGGTAACCTATATTGCCATAAGTTCCAAAATCAATCTTTGTAAGGGCGCTATGGCCTGCAAAACTGTTATTACCGATTCTGGAAATATACATTCCTATAAATACCGTCTCATAATCAAGCTCATACCAGGGGGCATCTGATGCTTCTTCAAAATCAGAAGTACTGATGCCGCCTCCGGAAGATCCGCCATCAATAGTAAGGACTTTGCTGACTTCATTATAAGTCCATGTTGCACCGGTGCTAAGAACACCTTCGTTACAGTTTCCAACAGGCTTTACTTCATCTTCCTCAATGATGAGCTCTTCATCCTCTGTCACTTCCTCATCAGGGATTATATCCTCATCATTCTGATCATCTTCGGTTGTATTCTCATCTTCAGAATTCTGCTCATCCTGATAAGCGGTATCATCCTGAATTTCTTCTATATCATCAGAAGTTGTTGTATTATTTGTATTTTCAAGTTCATCTAAAACAGGATTCTCTGCAGCGTAACTTATAACGCCCTGAGATACAGCAATACTTGCTGCAAGAAACAGACTAAGTAACTTTGTTAAAAATCTTCTGTTCATAACACTTATCCCTCCAGGATACGAATCAAAATATACATAAAAAAAGCAGCGGCACACACTCCGCTGCTTATACTTTACTTTCTTTAAAAATAGAATATAATAAAAGATTTCTAAATTATCGCACATAATGAGCCGTCATTTCACTCACTATTCTCTCTTATCAAAACATTATTTCAATAGTACATAATTACCGGCGTTCCAACCTCTGCAACTTCCCAAAGCTCAGAAACAGATTCAATCGGACAATTTATACATCCATGAGAACCATCGGATTTGTAAATTTCTTCGCCAAATTTTTTCCTCCAATTGGCATCATGAATACCGACACCCTTCTCAACTCCCAGCCAATAATTTACATAAGACACATAATCAACTCCTCGCAGATATGTGTGATATCTTTTATTATAAACGTTATAAACTCCGGCAGGAGTTCCTCTTCCTCTGTTAATATTTCCTGTCACAACAGGCATATCAATGGATAAATTACCGTCAACATAGTAGTACAGCATCTGATTTTTCATATCCACTTCGATGAAGGTACTGCCAAGTTTCTCGGATGCATCTACCGTAAGAGCCCCTTCAACAACAGGAAATGATTTGGTTCCTTTCAAGCTCGTTCCCGAAGAAATAAGAGCATTCTTAACATTCTCAAACTCTGCTTTAACGTCATAGATCGTACCGCTTCCTTTTTTGCCTGTAATAAGGATCACCTCATTTGACAGGCCATTCTTGTACCGCTTCATAAGCCAGCCGGTATCGTGGCCTTCTGCAGCTTCAGAAAGGAAATCATAGATCCTCTTCTCTGAGATAATGGGATTGCCCTCGGAATCCGTAAGAATATCAGCCACGGCATATACACTGTCTGCACCGAGAAGTTCCGTCTCTTTTCCCCCGACAATAAACATACCGGAGCCGGTTTGAGGGTCCTTTTCTTCCTCCGACGCTTTTGCGTAATCGCCCAGGGTAAGGATGAATCCGCTGGCTACGGCGCGGCTAAGTCTTACAGACTCTCCTGCAAAATCATAGGTGACATCAAAATCCTGAAGCTTATCAAGCTTCTCATAAAGTTCAACTCTCTCCTGTTCCGAAGGGGTAAGAGTTGTCTCTACATAGCATTCTTCGTATTCTCCAAGGTCCACCACTTCATTGCCTTCCACCATGCATCTGTAAACCCTGTCGGTTATTCGGTCTTCCACAGGGATCAGCATATGGGCATTCTCCAGAACAAACCCTTCTCCTGTCTGCATCTTAAGACTGCACTTGGCATCGGAGGGAACTGTAAATATCTCCCACTGCGAAATTATTCCGGAAAGCTTATCCTTATCCATTGTTACCTGTGGCTTATAGTTATAGGAAAGATTCTCAAAGACGTACAGGCCCCAGGCAAAGGGACTTCTGTTGTAAAAGACCTGATTCAGGGCATCGGTATAATCCACAGTATAATCTGTATCGGCAGCGCTTACAAAAAGTCTTGCATCGCCCCTGTCAAGAACCGCAATTCCCTGGTACGGATCCTTTGCAATTAGCTCCTCATTTACTTCGCTTACACTTTTACCGGTGCAGTATACCCCGTTGATCCAGGTAAAACAGGGAAAGCCTCCCCGGTAATAAAAACCAAGGAGGCAATATATAATCGCCAGAATTGCTATGGTGGCAAGAAAGCCAATGGATATACCACGCAATACTTTTTTCATTCCCCAAAAGCTCCGTTACTTACTTATTTTTTGCAGCAAGATCAGATGCATCAAAAGCCTCACTGATGGATGCTCCCGGTGATACCATAGGGAATACCTTGTCATCCTCTTCTATGATGCAGTCTATAAGCACAGGTCCCTTGGCAGCAAGTGCCTTTTTAAGGGCAGGAACCACCTCGGACTTTTTGGTGACTCTTATGGCCATGCATCCAAGGCCTTCAGCCACCTTGCAGTAATCAACCTTATCCTCGAATACAGTCTGAGAATAATGCTGCTGGTAGAACAATGTCTGCCACTGTCTTACCATTCCCAGAACATGATTGTTGATAACGATCTCAATGACAGGAAGATTGTACCTTGAAGCTGTTGCCAGCTCATTCATGTTCATACGGAAGCATCCGTCTCCTGCAATGTTTACGCAGACCTTGTCAGGATTACCGACTTTGGCTCCTATGCAGGCTCCAAGACCGTATCCCATTGTTCCAAGGCCCCCTGATGTAAGGAAAGTTCTGGGATTCTTGAATTTATAGTACTGGGCAGCCCACATCTGGTGCTGGCCCACATCGGTTGAGATTATTGCATTACTGTCTGTAAGCTTATCCAGCTCCTCAATAATATAGGGGCAGGTCAGCTTCTTGGTTTCGTAGCTAAGCGGGAATTTCTTCTTGTAATCATAGATCTTTTTAAGCCATTCGGAGTGATCCTGCTTTTCAAGCCTTTCGTTAAGAACTGAAAGAACCTGTTTAAGGTCACCTACAATGGCATGATTGGTCCTGATATTCTTATTGATCTCAGCGGCATCGATATCGATCTGAAGTATCTTGGCTTTAGAAGCAAAGGTTCTGGCATTTCCGGTAACTCTGTCGGAGAACCTGGCTCCAAGAGTAATAAGAAGATCGCATTCGCTCACTCCAAAGTTCGAGGTCTTGGTACCATGCATACCGATCATTCCGGTATAGAGCTTATCGGAAGCGTCAAAAGCACCTTTACCCATCAGTGTATCGCAAACCGGCGCATCGATGGTCTTTGCAAACTTTCGAAGTTCCTCAGAGGCTCCGGAAATAACAGCACCGCCGCCCACATAGATATAAGGCCTCTTTGAAGCTTTGATAAGTTTAAGAGCCTGTTTGATATCGTCCTCAGTATACTTCCTTACAGGTTCTTCCTCGGTTATCTGAACAGGCCTGTAATCACAGGTATTGGCAGTAACATCCTTGGTAATATCCACCAGCACAGGTCCGGGACGGCCGGTCCTTGCAATCTTAAAGGCTTTTCTTATGGTATCAGCCAGAACCTTAACATCCTTAACAATGTAACCGTGTTTGGTAATAGGCATTGTGATACCGGCAATATCCACCTCCTGGAATGTATCTTTTCCAAGAAGAGGAAGATTTACATTACAGGTAATTGCCACCATGGGAACAGAATCCATGTAGGCTGTAGCGATTCCGGTTACAAGGTTTGTTGAGCCCGGGCCACTGGTTGCAAAGCAGACGCCCACTTTTCCTGTAGATCTCGCATAGCCGTCAGCCGCATGGGCAGCACCCTGCTCGTGGGATGTAAGAATGTGCAGGAAGTTGTCCTGCTGTTTGTAAAGCTCATCATAGATATTCAGGATTGTTCCCCCCGGGTATCCAAATATCGTGTCAACGCCCTGTTCCTTAAGGCACTCAAGTACGATCTGCGATCCAGTAAGCTGCATAATATTCACTCCTCATTTAAACAATACTTTTTTCTAAGACAGATCACGCTCTGGGGATCTCCAGAATAGCTCCTCTGTTTCCGCTGGTTACAAGCTCTCTGTATCTTGAAAGATATCCTGTTGTAACCTTGGGCTCTCTTGGCTGCCACTTTTCTCTTCTTCTGGCCAGCTCCTCGTCGGAAACCTTAACATTAAGTGCATTGTTGGGGATATCAATGCTTATGATATCGCCTTCCTCAACAAGAGCTATAGGTCCGCCTACAGCTGCTTCCGGTGATACATGTCCGATGGATGCGCCGCGGCTTGCCCCTGAGAATCTTCCGTCTGTGATAAGTGCAACGGATGATCCAAGGCCTCTTCCGGCAATGGCTGATGTAGGATTGAGCATCTCTCTCATTCCGGGGCCGCCCTTCGGGCCTTCGTAGCGGATAACAACTACATCGCCGGGGTTTATCTTGCCGCCTCTGATAGCAGCTATAGCCTCTTCCTCGCTGTCGAATACTCTTGCAGGGCCTTCGTGCTTAAGCATCTCAGGTGCAACAGCCGACCTCTTTACAACGCAGGTGTCGGGGGCAAGGTTGCCTCTGAGTACAGCGATACCGCCGTTAGGCATATAGGGGTTGTCGATAGGTCTTATGACCTCAGGGTTGCGGTTTACAGCACCCTTTACGTTCTCAGCAACAGTCTTGCCTGTAGCTGTGAGACAGTCGCCGTTTATAAGGCCTGCATCGAGCAGCTGCTTTAATACTGCGTATACACCGCCTGCTTCGTTCAGGTCCTCTATGTATGTGGGGCCTGCGGGTGCT
>JAILFT010000178.1 GCA_024697425.1 Butyrivibrio sp.
GGAATCGCAGGTGTTTCCATCGGTATCATTTCACGCTGTATCAACAACGGTGAGATCGGCTACGATCACGTTGGATACAACATCGGCGGAATTGCCGGAAGACAGTCAGGATATCTTTACAACTGCACCAACAACGGCAACGTTAAGGGCAGAAAGGATATCGGCGGAATCGTTGGACAGGCAGAGCCTTACATCACTGTTGACTTTGCAACCGACATCGCATATCAGCTTCAGGAGGCTGTGGCTCAGCTCCATGACACCGTTCAAGCTACCCTCAACGATACCAAGAATCAGTCAGACACCATCACAGCTAGGCTTGCCGTTATCCAGCAGTTTACAGGCAAGGCTGTTGAGGATACAAGATATCTTGCAGCTGGAACCGTGGATTTTGTAAACGATGCTTCTGCAGCAACAACAGAGGCTATTTCAAGAGTAGATTATGTTCTTGAGGAGTCATCCAAGAACGGCGGTCCTATTGATAACATGACCAGTGCTGCAGGAAGCGGCAGGAAAGCGGCTCAGAATATGAAGGGTGCTGCCGGTGACCTGAATATTGATAACTATATCACCAGCGAAGATGAGAAACGTCAGTATGATGAAGCCAAGGAAACTCTTTCCAGCGCGGCTCAGCAGTATGAGGAGAACTATGACAAGTCATATACTGCATTTTACAATTACTATGTTGGCCACAATATGGATGATCCTGACTACAGAGAAGCCTGCAAGGATCTCATGTATTATGATGAGGAAGGAAATCCTGTAGAAGACGGATATGTTTCCGGAGAATATCCTAGTTATAATTGGGATGGTACTGATTCTAAAATCAAGGAATATGTAGACAACGGAACCGGCCCTGCAATAAAGGGAAGCTGGAAACACAAAGATACAGGGAATTCTTTCCCTCAGAGCGAATCAGATGCAGAAGTAAAATTAGATCAAAAGGCAGTGTCCGATGCCCAGAGAGAAGCCAATGATTATGCCATGGAGAATTATCAGGGCAAATCAGGAACCGGTGAGAAGGCATATAAAGACGATATTCAGTCTGCATCACAGACTTTGGCGGCTATTTATGAAAACCATGCCAGCGAGATGAGCGATGCCACCAGAAAAGACACCTCAGAAGCCATGGCCAACCTTGAGGCGGCTTCCGAGAGCCTTGAGAAAGCCGGCAAGCAGACCAAGTCAATCCTTGGCAATGTGGCAGGAAGAGATGACATTGTATATCCTCAGTTCTCGGAAGAGTACAAGGCACACACAACCAGCCTTGCTGATAACCTGGCTTCCATGAACGACAACTTCGGACTTCTCAACCAGGAAGTAAACGGAGCTACAGGTGTTATCGTAACAGACCTTTCAGCGGTAAACGATCAGTTCAACAATATCCTTAACCTCTACACCGATGCTCTTGACGGAGTACTTGAGAAGGATTACACCAATATCTTCAATGATGATTCCCTTGAGGATGCTGAGAAGACAACGGATGCTACCGTTGATTCCTGCTTTAACTTCGGATTTGTAAAGGGTGATATTGATATCTCCGGTATTGCCGGAACAATGGCTATTGAGTATGATTTTGATAAGGAGAGTGATGTGACCGGTCTTAAGGATTCGGGTCTTAACGGCTCTTACCTTACAAAGTGCGTTCTCAGAGGAAACCGCAACTACGGTGATGTTAAATCTCAGAAGGACTATGCAGGCGGTGTCTGCGGACGTCAGGATATGGGAACCATCATTAATTGCGGAAGCTACGCAAGGGTAGAGGCTTCTGACGGACAGTACGTCGGAGGTGTTGCAGGCGGATCCATTTCCTACATCGTTGAAGGCTATGCCAAGGGCGAGATGCAGGGTAATGCCTATGTTGGCGGAATCGCCGGTGACGGCAAGCATATCAAGGACTGCCTTACCATTGTAAACATTGACAATTCAACAGACTGGTCCGGCGCTATTGCAGGACATGTGGCTGAAGGTGCTGAAGTTCGAAACAACTTCTTTGTAAGTGATACCCTTGCAGGTCTTGACAGAGTCAGCTACAAGCTTAAAGCTGAGCCTGTTTCCTACACGGATGTAATCAATAACAGGGTATTCCTTCAGAAGGAAGAGAAGAAGACTGCAAATAAGACAACCGAAGCAAACGGCGGTGACTCTGAGCAGAAGGCAGCGGAAGGTGATAATTCCGAAAATGCCGCTGAGAAGGAACTTACAGGTGACGGCACCAAGGTAGTTGCTCTCAGCACAGACAGCGCCGATAACTCATCTTCAGAGCCTGCCTACAGAAACCTTCCCGGTGAGTTCGGAAATCTTACCGTAAACTTTGTGGTGGAAGATGAAGACCTTGATGGCGGAAGAGAGAAGGTAGCAAGACTTGTTAAAAAATACGGTGATGAGCTCAAGGTTTCCGAGTACCCAAATGTAGATAACAAAGACGGATTCTACGCAGACTGGGATATCGACGGAATAGACAAGCTCACCAGCGATGTGACCATAACAGCTGAGTATAAGCGCTACAAGACAACTCTGGCAGAGAACAATTCCTCAGGCGACTTTAATCAGTCCGAGCTTCTTGTGGACGGTCTTTTCCATCAGGATGACAAGCTCATTGTTGAGAAGACCATCAATGTTACAGATGAAGAGGTTTCAGCTCATCTTGATAACTATGAGGTTATGAAGGTCACTATTCCCGATGATGGTCAGAAGACTCACCAGATCAGGTTCAAGGCCATCAACAGATTTGCAGATCTTGCAAATGCTATGGGCGGATATCTTGGCGGTACACCGGTTCTTTATCTTGGAGAAGGTGCAGACAGGGTTGCTCTTAAGAAGACAGGAACTGTAGGACAGTACTCAACTTATGAGGTAGAGGGCAACGATCTTACTCTTTCCGTAAGCATACAGGGAGCCAAGAATGCGGCATGGACCATTGTTATCATCGCTGCAGTTATCCTTCTTATCCTGATCATCATTCTTCTCATCGTTCTTAACAACATCAGGAAGAACGGTGGTAAGCTTCCTGGACTTATTAACAGAGTTCTGAATACGCTTTCCAAGAAGATTGAGAACAAGGAGCAGATCTTCTATGACGATTCTCAGGATGAAGTAAAGAAATCCTCCAAAGAAGATGATGTTCTTGATCTTGATAAAGACGAGGATGACGGAAACGAATAATAACACCTAATTTAAAATTTAAGGGGCAGTTTGGCATTGCAGAAACTGTCCCTTCTTTCTATAATAGTAAGTAAGTTTTTTTCAGGGGGTACCTGATATGAAGGAAATGCTCAACGAGTTATTGATGGAGGACAAGACGCTCATCCATGTTCCTTTTGGAAACGGCTTTTTTGACATATACAAGTCGGTGGTTGTTTCATGGATAGTGCTTGCTTTTCTCATTATTCTTATCCTGGTCATGACCCGGAATCTTAAAGTCCACAATATTTCCAAGAGACAGGCAGCTTTGGAGACCGCAGTTTTATGGCTTCGTGGAGTTGCCGTGGGAATGCTCGGAGAAGAGGCGGAAGGGTACAGTACCTATATCATCACGGTGCTGATATTTATAGCCTGCTCCAATATGGTCGGACTCTTTGGGTTTACACCGCCCACAATGGATCTCAATGTCACAATTGCATTGTCGCTGATGAGTATTATTCTCGTCCAGGTTGCCGGAATAGCCAAGAAAGGTCCCAAGGGATGGCTTAAGAGTTTCGGACAGCCCATGGCAGCCATAGCATTCATGAATGTTTTAGAGCTTGGCATCAGACCTTTGTCGCTGTGCATGCGACTTTTCGGTAACATCCTGGGAGCTACGGTCATCATGGAACTTCTCAAGCACGTGGTTCCGGTTATTCTGCCGGCAGCTCTAAGCGTATACTTCGACATCTTTGACGGATGTATCCAGGCTTATGTATTTGTATTTTTGACGTCCCTTTATATTAAAGAGGCTGTGGAATAAAGATCACTTAAGGAGGAAATCAATATGAACTTAACAGCAATCGGAGCAGCTATCGCTGCATTTACCGGAATCGGCGCAGGACTTGGAATCGGTATCGCAACTTCCAAGGCAACAGATGCTGTGGCACGTCAGCCTGAGGCTGAGAGCAAGATCATGAAACTTCTGCTTCTTGGTTGTGCTCTTGCAGAGGCAACAGCTATTTACGGATTCGTAGTAGCTATCATGATCATTCTTTTCTCATGATCAAAAAATAAGAAAAAGGGGAAGAACATGTTAAATATCAGTATTTTCAATATAGCATGTACGATAATAAACCTTCTCATTCTCTATTTTGTGGTCAGAAAGTTCCTGTTTGGCAGGATTGATGAGATTCTTGAGAAACGCCGCGAGGAAGTGGACAGTGCCACCAAGGCTGCTGACATTGCTCTTGAGGAAGCCAAGAGCACCAAGAGAGAGTACGAGCGCAAGATATCTCAGGCTGAAGAAGAGAAGGAAACAATCCTTGCCTCCATCAAGAAGCAGGGATATGACGAGTATGAGAAGATCGTTCTTGATGCCAGAAAGAAGGGCGACCGTATCATAACAGAGGCAAGGCACAATGCTGAGGCTGAGGCTGAGAAAGCAAGAGAAGAGTATGCAGGCGAACTCAAGGATATGGTTATCGATGCAGCCTCCAAGATTGCCGCAACCAAGCACAGCGCTGAAGATGACAGTCAGCTCTATGACAAATTTATAAGTGAAGCCGGAGCACATAATGGATAATACTATGAATGCAACACTGCGCTATGCAGTAACTGCTCCGAGCCCTTCGCAGCTTGACGGCATCAGAAAGCTCCTTTCAGATAAGTTTGAAGGTGCACCTGTAGAAATAGAGTGCATTCAGGACCCTGAGGTCGGAGGGGGCTTTATTGTAACCTGCGGCAACTTCGAGTATGACTGGAGCGACAAGGGCAGAGCAAAACAGCTTCGCGCAGAACTCAACACCATAAAGACAGGTCTTGGTACTACCGATACCGGCAGGATCATTTCCATGATAAGGGATAAGGTTGAAAACTTTGAACTGTCCGTTAAGGACAGGGAAGTGGGAACCGTATCCTGGGTTGGTGACGGCATTGCCAACGTGGAGGGAATAGACCACGCCTTTTACGGTGAGATAATTGAATTTGAAGACGGTACAAGAGGAATGGCCCAGGATATCAGAGAAGATCACGTGGGCTGTATACTTCTTGGCAGTGATAAAGGTATAAGAGAGGGAAGCCGCGCTGTCAGAACCTACAAGGAAGCCGGTGTTCCCGTGGGAGAAGGCTTTATCGGCAGAGTGGTTGATGCTCTGGGAACTCCCATTGACGGCCTTGGTGAGATCAAGGAATCAGGCTACAGGGCTGTAGAGGAGCGCTCTCCCGGAATCCTGGAGAGACAGTCTGTCAATGAGCCCATGGAGACGGGAATCCTTTCCATTGACACCATGTTCCCTATAGGACGAGGCCAGAGAGAGCTTATCATCGGTGACAGACAGACCGGTAAGACTTCCATCGCTCTTGATACCATCATCAATCAGAAGGGGAAGGATGTTATCTGTATCTATGTTGCAATAGGTCAGAAGGCATCCACTGTTTCCAAGATAATCCAGACCCTTAAGAAGAACGATGCGCTTAAGTATACAACAGTGGTATGTGCTACCGCTGCAGATACTGCGCCTCTTCAGTATATTGCACCCTATGCGGGAACAGCTATGGCCGAGTACTTTATGTACCAGGGCAAGGATGTTCTCATAGTTTATGACGATCTTTCCAAGCACGCAGTAGCTTACAGAGCACTGTCTCTTTTGCTGGAGCGTCCTCCGGGACGTGAGGCTTACCCGGGAGATGTGTTCTACCTGCATTCAAGGCTTTTGGAGAGATCAAGTAAGCTTTCCTCAGACCTGGGCGGCGGTTCCATAACTGCACTTCCCATTATTGAGACACAGGCGGGAGATGTGGCTGCGTACATACCCACCAACGTTATTTCCATTACCGATGGACAGATATTCCTTGAGAGTGATCTGTTCTTTGCGGGAATCAGACCTGCGGTAAACGTTGGACTTTCCGTATCCCGTGTCGGCAGTGCTGCCCAGACCAAGGCCATGAAGAAGGCCACCGGAAGCATAAGAGTGGACCTTGCTCAGTACAGAGAGATGGCTGTGTTTACTCAGTTCAGCTCAGACCTTGACGAAACTACCAGGAAGCAGCTCAACCACGGCGATATCCTGATGGAACTCTTAAAACAGCCCTTAGAGCACCCTCTTGCCATGCATGAGATGGTCATCATTCTCGTGGCTGTGGGAGCCGGCAGAATGGATGATACTCCCGTAAGGAAGATCCAGGAATACAAGGAGAAGCTGATCACATACTTTAATACTGAGCATGTAGATATATGCAAGGAGATCACCAAGGGAGGAGATCTTCCCGAGAGCCTTAGAAGGCAGATACTGGAAGCTGTTGATAAGTTCAACAGCGAGATAGAGGTACAGTGATTTGGCTAATATCAAAGAGATAAGAGACAGGATTGACAGTGTCAATCAGACTCGGAAAATTACAAATGCGATGTATCTGATCTCTTCCACGAAGCTTCGTAAAGCCAAAAAGATGCTCTCTGAGACGGAACCTTTTTTCTATGCATCCCAGGATATGATCAAGAGCGTGGCCAAGCACCTTCCCGAAGGCGTTGAGAACATCTTTCTTGAGACCAGGCGCGATATTCCCGAGGAACAGAAAAAGAGAGGCTACATCATCATCACTGATGATAAGGGCCTTGCGGGTTCCTATAACCACAATGTGGTCCGCACCGTAGAGGAGAGTATTGCTTCCTTCAAGGGAGAGTGGAAGCTCTTTGTCATAGGTGAGATAGGAAGGTACCATTTTAATTCTCAGAATATCGAGATTGAGGAGTTCTTTTCCTTCACCCCTCAGAATCCCACCCTTCACAGGGCCAGGAAGATTGCGGCGGAGATCCTTGACTACTACTATGAGCGCAAGATAGATGAGTTCTACATCGTATTTACAACCATGAAGGGCGTAAGCAGCGAGGCCAGGTTTGAAAAGCTCCTTCCTCTGGACATTATTGAGGATGTGAGAAAAGAGGCACCGCCTGCCGGTATGATGCTGGAGGAGTTCCGCATGGATCCCAGCCCCTCAGCGGTTCTTGATAATATTGTTCCCAACTACATCACAGGATTTATTTACGGTGCGCTGGTGGAGTCCTTCTGCAGTGCCCATAATTCCAGGATGATGGCCATGGATTCCGCCAACAAGAATGCGGACAAGATGCTGGGAACCCTTACAAGAAATTACAATACCCAGAGACAGGCCATGATAACCCAGGAGATAACTGAAGTTGTCAGCGGAGCCAAGGCTCTTAAGAGAGCCAAAGAA
Organism: Butyrivibrio sp.; assembly: GCA_024697425.1. Taxonomy (GTDB): domain Bacteria; phylum Bacillota; class Clostridia; order Lachnospirales; family Lachnospiraceae; genus Butyrivibrio. Next base: position 7,354 of record JAILFT010000178.1, read on the forward strand.
ACAAAGGCCAGGAAAATGGCCGAAGCCCGGAATAAATAATTTTCGAAGAGGAAACGGATTTGGAAAACGGCAAGATAATCAGGGTCATGGGCCCTGTTGTGGATGTACAGTTTAATGACGGACATCTTCCCTACATCAGCGATGCCTTAAGGGTTACTGTGGGAGATGAGAAAAGAGTCATGGAAGTCGCCCAGCATGTTGGTGAGAATACAGCAAGATGCATTATGCTTTCTCCCAGCGAAGGCCTCCACAAGGACATGGAGGTTGAGGTTACAGGCGGCCCCATCAAGGTTCCCGTTGGAGACGAGGTCCTTGGAAGACTCTTTAACGTTCTTGGAGATCCCATAGACAAGAAGGGCGAGGTTGCAACCAAGGAGAGGTGGTCAATCCACAGAGAGCCTCCTGTAATGACCGACCAGAGCCCGGTTGTTGAGATCCTTGAGACCGGAATCAAAGTAATCGACCTTATGGCACCCTATGCCAAAGGCGGTAAGATAGGTCTTTTCGGCGGTGCCGGTGTTGGTAAGACAGTTCTTATTCAGGAGCTTATCCAGAATATCGCCACAGAGCACGGCGGATTCTCTATCTTTACAGGTGTTGGAGAGCGTTCAAGAGAGGGTAACGACCTCTGGTCAGAGATGACTGAGTCGGGAGTTATAGAGAAGACGGCTCTTGTTTTCGGACAGATGAATGAGCCTCCGGGAGCCCGTATGCGAGTTGCCGAGACCGGACTTACAATGGCTGAGTACTTCAGAGACGTTAAGCACCAGGATGTGCTTCTTTTCATCGATAATATTTTCAGATTTGTACAGGCGGGATCCGAGGTTTCTTCCCTTCTTGGAAGAATGCCTTCAGCGGTTGGCTATCAGCCCACACTGGCAACGGACCTTGGAACACTGCAGGAGAGGATCACTTCCACAAGACTTGGAAGTGTAACCAGTGTACAGGCGGTTTATGTGCCTGCGGATGACCTCACCGACCCTGCACCTGCAACAACCTTTGCTCACCTTGATGCAACCACTGTTCTTTCACGTAAGATCGTGGAACAGGGTATTTACCCGGCTGTAGATCCGTTGGCTTCCACCAGCAGGATCCTTGAAGAGAGCGTTGTTGGTAAGGCTCATTATTCCACAGCCATGAAGGTTCAGGAGATCCTTCAGAAGTACAAGGAACTTCAGGACATCATTGCCATCCTTGGAATGGAGGAACTTAGTGACGAGGACAAGGCAACCGTTCACAGAGCCAGAAAGATCCAGAGGTTCATGTCACAGCCTTTCCATGTGGCTGAGCAGTTTACCAACCTTCCCGGCAAATATGTTCCGCTTTCCGAGACCATTAAGGGCTTTATGGCGATCATAGGCGGAGAAATGGACAAGTATCCCGAGTCTGCCTTCTTCAATGTTGGCACCATCGATGAGGTTGTTGAGAAAGCCAGACAGATTGAGGCGTAACACATGAGTGATTTGGTAAAAACCTTTAGCCTTCAGGTCATATCCGTAAACGGCATCTTCTATGAAGATGAAGCTCAGGAGATCATTCTTCCCTGCGACGATGGGGAACTGGCAATACTGCCGGGGCATGAGGAGATGATCCTGGCAATCTATGACGGAGTTATCCAGATCAAGAAACCTGACGGACAGTGGTTATACGGTGTTGTCAGCTTGGGGAGCGTACAGTTTACCGTTGACAACAAGTGCATAGTTATAGTAAATACAGTAGAAAGGCCGGAGGAGATCGATATTGAGAGGGCAAAAGAGGCCTACGATTTTGCCATGGATCACCTTCGAGAGAAGCAGTCGCCAAAAGAGATGAAGAAGTCTCAGGACGGACTTGCAAGAGCCAAGGCAAGACTTTATGCTGCTTCCAAATATGGGGAGAAACATTGAATTTAAAAAAGTATTGTAAAATAGTGATCATTGCCATCGGGCTTACTGTTCTTACTGCCTGCGGCAAAAAGAGCGACCCTGCGCTGGAGAACTACAGGGAAAAGATGGAGGAGTTCTATTCAAGTCTTTCATATTATGATCAGGCGATCAATGCCCTTGATCCCGAGGCTGACGGCTCCAAGGAAGAGCTTCTTAACATGCTGGACCAGATGAACGAAAGCTACAAGGACATGGCAAGTCTCGAGGTTCCCGAGGAATTTTCCGGCATTTCCGATCTTCCCGGTGAAGCAGCGGAGTATATGCAGAAGGCCGATGAGTTTTATCACATGGCCTATGACGGCGATTTTGATGAGGACAATGAGGCTCTGGCTTCTCAGTACTATGAGAGGGCCAACAACAGAGCCATGGTCATACTTCAGGTATTACATGGGGAAGTTCCCTCTGTAGAAGGGGTCAGTGTTGACGAATAAGAAGGACAATGAGTTTCTTTATCTTATCAAGTTAATAGCATGTCTGTTTGTGATAACAATCCACGCTCCCTTTCCCGGCTTTTTTGGCGACGGGCTTGGGAGCATTTCAAGATTTGCGGTTCCTTTCTTTTTTGCGGTTTCAGGCAGATTTCTCTTTTCCGGAAGTGATGTGCTAAGAAACGGCGATGTCCCCGGGATCAGGTCCCGCATGACCGGGAAGCTCCTTAAACTCCTTAAGGTTACCGCTGTCGTTACTTTTATCCACACACTCTTTTCCCTGATTGTGAATATGCTGCAGGGCATGAGCGTCGGTGAGTGGTTCTCAATGAAGTACAACGCCTATGAAGCGTTTATCTTTTTCCTGTTTAATTCCGGAAGATTCATCTACGACGGATCCTACGTTTTCGACCATCTGTGGTACCTGTTTGCCCTTATTTACGTGTACGTTCTGATCATCATTTTCGCGCCGCTGATGAAACGCTTTAAGACGGCGGTCATGGTGCTTCTGCTGGGACTTTTGTTCTTTGGGCAGTGGCTTAGGATCTATTATCCCATAAGGCCCTTTGACATCAGCATCCACACGCCTTTTATGCTAAGAAACTGGCTTCTGTTCGGGATGCCCTTTGTGCTGCTGGGAGTTGTGGCAGGGGAGAAGCTTGGGGCGCTAAGGTCTGGCGATTTGGGAAAAGAGCCGGCGATAAGAGCAAAGAACCTCGGAAAAGCCGGAGCCTTTCTAATTATAGCCGGCATGGTCATGAGCGTTATTGAGGACAGGATTTTCGGGAGCCAGGAGATCTTCATAGGCTCGGTGGTCATTGTTATCGGAATTCTTTTAGTGGCAGAATTAAGGCCTTCTTGCGGAAAGTTTCTATGGAAGCTTGGCAAAGTGGGGTCTTCCAACATATACTTTTACCATGTGCTGCTTATAGCGGTGCTGGATCTTTTGTCACAAAACGGCATTATCCCTGGCTACACAATGTGGCAGAAACCCTTGATAGTCATGGCTCTTAGCCTGATAATATTTGCGATCATTCCCTTTGTTGTTAAGAAAGGTTATTTAGATGAACAGACAGCAGTTTCTTGAATTTGCCAAAGATAAAATACTGATCCTGGACGGAGCCACCGGCACCAACCTTATGAAGTCGGGACTTCCCTCGGGAGTCTGCCCGGAAGCCTGGATACTGGAGCACAAGGACGTGATGCTGGATCTGCAAAAGCGCTATGCCCAAAGCGGAGCCAACATCGTCTATGCCCCCACCTTTACCGGCAACAGGATCAAGCTATCGGAATTCGGCCTGGAAAAAGACATAGAGAAGATAAATACAGAGCTTGTAAAACTGGCAAGGCAGGCTGTTTGCCCCGATGTTCTGGTGGCAGGAGACGTCACCATGACCGGAAGACAGCTTAAGCCTGTGGGAGACCTTGACTTTGAGGAACTCATAGAGGTTTACAAGCAGCAGATAAGCATCCTTGAGAAGGCAGGCTGCGATATTATCGTAGTGGAGACCATGATGAGTCTTCAGGAATGCAGAGCAGCACTTATTGCAGCCAAAGAGATCTCGGATATGGCTGTAATGGTTACCATGACCTTTGAGGCTGACGGAAGGACACTGTTTGGAAGCACAGCCGAGGCGGGTGCTATCTGCCTTGAGTCCCTTGGAGCCTGCGCTGTAGGTGCCAACTGCTCGACAGGACCCGATAAGATGGAAGAGATCATAAGGGATATGGCAAGGGTTACCAATATTCCCATAATTGCCAAGCCCAATGCGGGACTTCCAAAGGTCACTCAGGACGGCTCCACGGAATATGACATGGCGCCTGATGTTTTTGTAGATGAGATGGAGTGGCTTATAAAGGCAGGTGCATCGGTTATCGGCGGATGCTGCGGAACAACACCTGAGTTTATCGCAAAGCTGAGCGCAAGATATAAAGGCCCCAAAAAGATAGAAGTTGTTGACGAAGAGGGCAGGCCTCTTGCAAGGAAGATCAGTGGACGCAGGTACCTGTGTTCCGAAAGAAGAGCTTTGTCTTTTGGAATGGACGATCTGTTCATGATCGTCGGAGAGCGCATAAATCCTACAGGCAAGAAGAAGCTTCAGAAGGAACTTCTCGAGGGAAGCCTTGATATGGTTTCCGAGTTTGCAAGAAGCCAGGAGCAGGAAGGCGCTTCAATCCTTGATATCAATGTGGGCATGGGTGGCATTGACGAGAAGGATATGATGCTGAAGGTTTTGGAAGAGGTTATGACCATCACGGACCTTCCTCTTTGCATAGATTCCTCCAGCGCAGAAGTTATGGAGGCGGCACTTCGTGTTTATCCGGGACGTGCTCTTATCAATTCGATTTCACTGGAGAAGGGCAAGGCTGAGGCTTTCCTTCCTCTGGCCAGGAAGTACGGTGCAATGTTCATCCTGCTTCCTTTAAGCCCAGAGGGACTTCCCAAGGATACGCAGGAGAAGATATCCAATATAAAAGAACTGGCGCAGAAGGCCTATGATATGGGTCTGACCCAGGAAGATATCATTGTGGACGGCCTGGTAGCTACTGTAGGCGCAGAGCCCAAGGCAGCCATTAATACACTTGATACCATAGAGTACTGCTACAAAAACGGCTTTGCCACTGTTGGCGGACTGTCCAATATTTCTTTTGGCCTGCCTGAGAGAAGTAACGTAAACACAGCGTTCCTCACCATGGCCATAGAAAAGGGTCTTACCATGGCCATAGCAAACCCGGCACAGGAAATGCTGGTGAATGCAGCATTTGCTTCAGACCTTCTGATGAACAAGGAAGGGGCGGACATCAGGTACATCCAGAGGATGCAGCGCTATGCTGCGGTCAGGGAAGCCGCCAAAGAAGCTGCTAAGAATTTGCCTCCGGTTGCCACACCGGCTGCCCAAACAGCCCCTGCGAAAGAAGATGTTTCTTTTCCCGGGGACACTATTATTGATATAATAAAACAAGATGTTGTCGACGGAGCAAGGCGCAAGATAGAAAAAGATACCAAAAAGGCCGTTGAAATGGGCACTGATCCCAAGGCTATTCTGGATGAGGCACTGATGCCCGCCATCAATGAGGTGGGAGACTACTTCGACAAAGGAAAATTCTTCCTTCCCCAGCTCATAGCAGGGGCGGAGGCCATGAAGATCTCCATTGGGATACTGGAGCCGCTTCTTCAGAAGGATGCGGACCCGGACAAGAAGCTTCCCACTGTGGTCATTGCCACAGTTCACGGAGACATCCATGATATCGGCAAGAATTTGGTGGCGCTGATGCTCAAGAACTACGGCTTTGACGTCATCGACCTTGGCAAGGATGTTCCGGCGGAGGTCATCATTAAGGCTGCAAAGGACAACGACGCCTGTGTTATCGCGCTTTCTGCCCTTATGACCACCACCATGAAGGAGATGAAGAACGTCATCGAACTTGCCAGGAAGGAGAAGGTAAAGGCCAAGATCATGGTTGGCGGAGCGGTAGTCACCGAGGAGTACTCGCAGGAGATCGGCGCAGACGGCTATTCAGCTGATGCGGCTGAAGCAGTAAGGGTTATCAAAAAGCTTTTAAGATTGGGATAAACTTGTAACTGATTGGAGGAGATGCAATGACAGGAGCAGAGGCCATTGTAAAATGCCTGGAAAAGGAAAATACAGAGGTTATCTTCGGATATTCGGGAGTTGCCATCGATCCGTTCTGGAATAAGATTCTGGACACGGACATTAAGACAGTGCTGATAAGGACCGAGCAGAACGCTGCACACTGCGCCAGCGGATATGCAAGGATCAGCGGCAAGGTGGGAGTCTGTGCCGTCACCTCAGGTCCCGGCGCAACAAATCTCATAACAGGCATAGCTACAGCCTACGCTGACAGCATTCCTCTTGTATGCATAACCGGGCAGGTTAACAGCGACATGATTGGAAGTGACGTGTTCCAGGAAGCTGACATCACCGGAGCCGTAGAATCTTTTGTCAAATACAGCTATCTTATCAGGGATGTCAACGATATCCCAAGGGTATTCAAGGAGGCTTTCTATATCGCCGGAACCGGAAGAAGAGGCCCGGTGCTCATTGATATTCCCTTTGATGTTCAGACTGCGGAGCTGGAGACCAAGTTCTCATACCCCGAGACCATCTCCATGAGGTCCTATAAGCCTACGGTCAAGGGCAATACTGTCCAGATCAAAAAAGTCATCAAGGAAGTGGAAAAGGCGAAAAGGCCTATCATCTGCGTGGGAGGTGGCGTACACCTCAGCGGTGCCACCAATGAGCTCTTGAAGTTTGCTGAGCTCAACGATGTTCCTGTGGTTTCCACCATGATGGGAATCGGTGTTATGCCCTCAGAGCATCCTCTTTACTTTGGTATGGTGGGCAATAATGGTCGTTCCTATGCCAACAGAGCCATGAACGAGTCGGATCTTCTTCTGATGGTGGGGGCTCGAGTTGCGGACAGAGCTGTAAACAGACCCGACCTTATCACAGAGAACAAGGTCATGGTCCACATTGACGTAGACCCCGCGGAGATCGGCAAGAACGTTGGGCCCACAATTCCGCTGGTTGGTGATATCAAGAATATTTTTAACGAGTTTCTGACCTATGACGATCACTCCGATGATCACAGGGAATGGGTGGAGCTCCTAAACAGATACAAGGAAGAGATGTCTTCAGATAAGGACTTCTCGTCAAAAGAGTTTGTGGACCCCGGAAAATTCATTACGAAGCTTTCAAATGTCATGAAGGACGACGGCATTTATGTGGCTGACGTTGGACAGAACCAGATCTGGTCCTGCACCTACCATATTGTCAGGAACGGTAGATTCCTTACCTCCGGCGGAATGGGAACCATGGGCTATTCAATTCCTGCGGCCATGGGTGCCAAGATGGCAGACAAAAACAAGCAGGTTGTTGCCGTAATAGGTGACGGTGCTTTCCAGATGTCTATGATGGAGCTTGCCACCATGAGGCAGTACGGTATCAATGTCAAGATTGTGGTCATGAAGAACGGATTCCTGGGAATGGTCAGAGAGCATCAGCATTTTGCCTATGCCGATCACTATTCCATGGTTGAACTTAAGGGTGATCCTGAGCTTTCCAAGATTGCTGAGGCCTACGGAATGGGCTTTATCAGAGTTGACGGAAGCAGTGACATTGACAAGAATCTTAAAGAGTTCCTTGCGGATGATGAGTCATGCCTCATGGAGGTTGATATCGATCCCAAGGCGCTTGTTAAGTGATCGGGAGGTTTTCCTATGAAGAGAATTTACTCAGTACTTGTAGAAAACAGAGCCGGTGTACTCTCTAAAGTGGCAGGTCTTTTCTCAAGAAGAAATTTCAATATCGATTCACTGGTTGTAGGTGAGACTGCGGACCACAGCGTTTCCTGCATGACCATTGTCTCCACGGGAGATGAGAGGACCATTGAGCAGATAGAGAAGCAGCTCAACAAAAAGATAGATGTCATAAAAGTCAAGACATTTAAAGAGAGCATGAGTATCAACAGGGAACTCATGCTCATAAAGGTCAAATATAACAAAGAGAACCGCAGGGACATCATGGAGAATTGCACCATCATGAAAGCTGAGATCGTCGACATGTCCAAGAACATGATGGTCATCCAGATCTGCGATACCTCAGAGAGAATAGAGCTCTTTATCGAGATGCTAAAGAGCGTAAGCATAGTGGAAATAGCCAGGACCGGAACCGTGGCCCTGACTAAATGTAAGGAACAGTAAGGCGAAAGCTTTACTGTTTTTTATTTGAGGATAATATCCTTTATTGTCTGTATGGTCTGAAGAACATCCAGGCCTCCGTTTACCTGATCCAGTTCGTCTTCATTGAGACCTTCTTTAACGATCTTCTGATCTTTGATCTCCTTATCCAGGATCTTTTCGTCTTTTGCTTTGATATCTTTTTCCATGATATTGCTCCTTTCATTAACAAGGTCTGCTGTTTTTATTATATCTGTTTATACGTGGGAGAGAATAATGATGGCAATTATTTTATAAAATTTTTTGGTTTTTCGTTTAAATGAATATACTTTAACACTATAAAATATTAACAATGTAAAGTGCAGAAGAAAAAGTTGTTGACTTTGGTGTCCGGAGTGCTATAATTTGATTTAATTGATGCAAAAACAGCCAAAAACAATACTGAAAAGCAGTAAAATCCCGGTTGAAATCGGTAATAAAACTTTACACTTTAAAGCGCAAAAGGATGCAGATGGATACTGAGATTGCATTGGCTCAAAGGAGAACTGAAAATGCAGCAGATGCAGAAAAAAGTGTTCCAATTGATCGTAGACAACACCTCGGGTGTTCTGTCCAGAATATCCGGTCTCTTTTCAAGACGTGGATACAACATTGAGAGCATTACTGCGGGAGTTACGGCAGATCCCAGGTTCACCAGAATTACCATTGTTGCTACAGGAGACGACGTTATCCTGGATCAGATTGAGAAGCAGGTGGCCAAGCTGGTGGATGTAAGAGATATCCACGAACTGCTCCCGGAGGACAGTGTCTACAGAGAACTGGCCATGGTGAAGGTCAGAGCTGAGGCTGATAAGAGACAGAGCATTCTGGCTACAGCCAATATCTTCAGAGGCAACATCGTAGATGTAAGCCCCGATTCACTTATCATCGAGATCACCGGCAATCAGTCCAAGGTGGACGCCTTCCTTAAGCTTCTGGAAGGGTATGAGATCCTGGAACTGGCAAGGACCGGAATTGCAGGTCTCGGACGCGGAACCGATAAAGTCATCTATATAGATGAATAAATAACAACAATATGGAGGAAAATATTATGTCACAGGAAGCACGTATTTTTTATCAGGAAGATTGTAACCTTTCACTCTTAGAGGGCAAGACCATTGCCATCATCGGCTACGGCTCACAGGGACATGCACATGCCCTTAACCTCAAGGAGTCAGGATGCAACGTTATCGTAGGACTTTACGAGGGCTCCAAGAGCAAAGCCAAGGCTGAGGCTCAGGGACTTAAGGTTTACAACACAGCAGAGGCTGCCAAGATGGCTGATATCATCATGATCCTCATCAACGATGAGAAGCAGGCCAAGATGTACAAAGAGGACATCGAGCCCAACCTTCAGCCCGGCAACATGCTTATGTTCGCACACGGCTTCAACGTACACTTCGGTCTTATCAAGGCTCCCAAGGATGTTGACGTTGCCATGATCGCTCCCAAGGCTCCCGGACATACAGTTAGAAGTGAGTACCAGGCAGGAAAGGGAACACCTTGTCTTGTAGCTGTAGAGCAGGATGCTACAGGTAAGGCCCTTGATATGGCTCTGGCTTATGGCGCAGGAATCGGTGGCGCAAGAGCAGGTCTTCTTGAGACAACCTTCAGAACAGAGACAGAGACTGACCTCTTTGGTGAGCAGGCTGTTCTTTGCGGCGGTGTTTGCGCTCTTATGCAGGCAGGTTTCGATACTCTTGTTGAGGCCGGCTACGATCCCAGAAACGCATACTTCGAGTGTGTTCACGAGATGAAGCTCATCGTAGACCTTATCTACCAGTCAGGCTTTGCCGGAATGAGATATTCCATCTCCAATACAGCTGAGTACGGCGACTATGTAACAGGTCCCAAGCTCATCACAGATGAGACCAAGAAGACCATGAAGAAGATCCTTTCCGACATCCAGGACGGCACCTTCGCTAAGGAGTTCCTCCTTGACATGTCAGAGGCAGGCGGACAGGTTCACTTCCAGGCTATGAGAAAGCTCCACGCTGAGCATCCTTCAGAGAAGATCGGCGCTGAGATCAGAAAGCTCTACAGCTGGAACAACGAGTCTGACAAGCTTATCAACAACTAAGCCTCATTGAAAAAGCACTGAATTTGGACTACACTTTAAGAGTGCCCCTTTATCATGGGTGGCACTCTTAATTTTTTTTACAAGGGGAGATTATGTCCGTGAAAGCTAAGCGGCAGGAGTACATCAAGGAGAATGTTGGGGAAAAGAGCTGGTACGTTCCCGCGGTCATGTTTGCGGGCGGCTTTCTTATGTATATTCTGGCTATTCTGCCAATTCTCATCAAAAGAGGTTTACCGTTCTTTTACTACGGTGATTACAATATTCAGCAGATTCCCTTCTATATCCTTGCCCACAGGGCAGTAAGGAGCGGAGAGCTGTTATGGAACTGGAATGTGGACCTTGGGGGAACCATGTCGGGAGATTTCTCCTTTTATCTGTGGGGTAGCCCCTTCTTCTGGGTGACCACACTTTTTCCCGAGACTGCAATTCCCTATCTTATGCCGGGGCTTATGGCCATCAAATACGGCATTGGGTCACTCACAGCCTATCTCTATATCAGAAGGTATGTGCACAAATATACCTATGCCATGATCGGCGGCTTTCTGTATGCTTTCTGCGGCTTCAACGCCTGCAATATAGTATTCAACCACTTTACCGATGCAGTATGCTTCTTCCCGCTTTTCCTTCTGTGCTTTGAAAATCTAATGGAGGTAGAATCAGGAGAGAGCAGGGCTAAGCTTGGAATATCCGGCAGACCTTTTATCTTTTTTGCCCTGATGACAGCCTTCATGTCCATAGTGAATTACTATTTCTTCTTCGGACAGGTTCTGTTCCTTGTGATCTATTATTTCGTGAGATACTTCGATAAGACCGACCTTTCAAGGTCTTTGGTGCGCTTTTTAAGGGCACTTTTAGGCGGGGTAACGGGGGTATTTATCGCGGGATTTTTCCTCATGCAGGCTTTTGCCGGCATCAAAGGCAACACCAGGCTGGATAATTTCATCACCGGCTATGATATGCTGATCTACCCCAGCGAGAAGCTTATCTGGGACATCGTCAAATCCATGGCCATGCTCCCCGACATCATAGGCAAGGGAACCCTTTTCTACACCAAGACTGTCAAGAACGCATCTCTGGCATCCTATCTTCCCATGTACGGAATTTC
>JAILFT010000138.1 GCA_024697425.1 Butyrivibrio sp.
TGTCATGAACATCTGGACCGGTGACGGTTTCAAGGACGTCCCTGCTGACAGAAAGGGACCAAGAGACCGCTACAGGGATTCCATCGAGCAGATACTGTCAGAGCCCTTTGACTTTAACCTGGTTAAGCCATGCGTAGAGTCCAAGGTATTCGGCATCGGAGTTGAGTCCTACACGGTAGGAAGCGCTGAGTTTGCCTTGAGCTTTGCAGCGACTCACAAGGATAAGTGCATTCCGCTTATGGATAACGGACACTACCACCCAACAGAGGTTGTAAGCGACAAGATACCGGCTCTTTTATCCTTCTTCCCCAATATCGCTCTTCACATTACAAGGCCTGTGCGCTGGGATTCCGACCATGTTGTGCTCTTTGATGATGAGACAAAAGAGATAGCGAAGGAGATCGTACGCTGCGGCGGACTTGAGGGTTCGGTATTCATGGCTCTGGACTACTTTGATGCATCGATAAACAGGATCAGCGCCTGGGTGACAGGCTACAGAAATACGCAGAAGGCTCTTTTATATGCCCTTCTTTCCCCTAATGAGGAGCTTAAGAACCTGCAGGATAGCGGAAACTTCACAGAGCTGATGGTTCGTATGGAGGAACTTAAGACCATGCCCTTCGGAGAGGTGTGGAATGAGTATTGCCAAAGATGCGGTGTTCCCGGCGACGGCAGATGGTTTGAAGAGGCAAAACGCTACGAAGATGAAGTGCTTTCAAAGAGAAGCTGAAGTAAGAAGATAACGGATAGGAGACAATAAAATGAGAGTTTTGGATGCAGAATTTACAAAGGGATTCATTCGCATGGCGGATGACGGATGGCAACAGGGCTGGCATGAAAGAAACGGCGGAAACCTCTCCTACAGGATGAAGCCAGAGGAAGTTGATGCTGTAAGAGAAGATTTCAAGGAGGGACAGTGGCAGGATATAGGAACCGTTGTTCCGGATCTTGCGGGAGAGTTCTTTCTTGTGACCGGCTCCGGAAAGTTCTTCAGAAACGTGATAATAAAGCCGGAGGACAGCCTCTGCATAGTCGAGATAGATGAAAAGGGAGAAAAATACAGGATAGTCTGGGGGCTTATAAACGGCGGAAAGCCAACCTCTGAGCTTCCTTCACATCTCATGAACCACGAGGTCAAAAAGAGAGTTACAAACGGCAGATACAGGGTCATCTATCATGCCCACACCACAAACACCATCGCCCTTACCTTTGTGCTTCCCCTGGAAGATAAGGTGTTCACAAGGCAGCTCTGGGAAATGGCCACAGAGTGTCCCGTTGTATTTCCTGACGGAATAGGTGTTGTGCCCTGGATGGTTCCCGGGGGAAAAGAGATTGCGGTTGCCACCAGCAGACTGATGGAAGACTACGATGTTGCAATCTGGGCCCATCACGGAATGTTCGCCGCAGGAGAGGATTTCGGTCTCACCTTCGGTCTTATGCATACCGTAGAAAAATCTGCAGAGATACTGGTTAAGACCCTCTCTATGACAGGTACCAAGAGACAGACCATCACCACCGACAATTTAAGACAGCTGGCAAAAGACTTTGGCGTTACACTGCCGGAGAAGTTCCTGTAAGGTCTTTTACCTGTTCCTACTGGATGCAGACTCCTTTCGATAAGCGGAAGGAGTCATTTTTGTGTGCTTTTTAAACTGACGGATATAGTGCTCCGTGGTGTCATATCCCACAGCTTCAGCTATGGTGGCAACACTCATGGTGGAGTTTGCAAGAAGATCCTGACTTCGCTCTATTCGCACGGTCCTGAGGATCTCGGTGTAGGTCATTCCCGTAAGCTCTTTTATCAGTCTTGAGGTGTACTCGTTGGAATAATGGAATTTCTCGGAGAGGTCCGAGAGAGTTACCTCCTTGTAATTCTCCTGAATATACTGGATAAGAGCATATCGCTGTACATCTATGCGGCTGTCAAACAGCGGCATCTGAACGGATTCCGAGTAGTTCCTTATTATCAGATAAAAATCAAGGAGCAGTGTATTTGTAATGGCCTGGTAATGGTACTCCTGTCTGTTGAGGGATTCTGTCAGCATCCAGATAAAGGAAGTGGCTATGCCCTCATCGGAACCTGTGTGGAACATGATGTAGTCGTTGGCCTTCTTGGCATATATATTATTCAGGAAAAAAGAGCTGAGTATATTCGGGGTGTTCAGGAAGGAATAGAACATGGAGTGTAAAGTATCCCTTCTGAGCATTATGTTTATGACTATGGTGTCGTCAAACACGCTGATGGAGTGCTTGATCCCGGGAGGAATAACACAGAAATCTCCCGTTCGCATCTCGATGGTCCTCCCGGAGATTGTCTGGGAGCACTTGCCGTCATAGACATAGCTCAGCTCAAAAAAGGTATGACTGTGCTCGATGGCAGGTGAATATCTCTCGTGCTTCTGTACCACTATACTGTCATTATTTGACAGGTCGAAAAAGAAGGAATCTTCGAATACCTCGGGTATTGTCTCGGGCTTTTCGATAATCAGAAGGTGTCTGTCAAGAACAAGCTTCATATCAAGACTATCAAGAAAAGCTCTCAGACTGTCTTTGTCCTTTCCGGCAAGATAGTAGTCTCTGTAAAATTTCTCAGTTTCGGTAATGTCGTATATGTGCTGCTTTACCGCTGTGTGATCCATATCTTTAATTTCCTTATTATCTTAAATGAACGTCCGGTTAAAACAGGTAAATAATACCCCTAACAGAGGTAAATGTCAAAATAGTTCATATTAGTATCATAAATGATAGATTTTCATCATAATAAGTCAATATAATTGAGCGATTATGTGAATTATGTAAAAGACGTTTGCTCAATATAATGAATCCATAAACAAGCAATACCTCAGACAGAAAGGATTCATTGGTTATGAATACTCCGATTCTGGAAATGAAAAACATAACAAAAAAATTCGGAAGTGTGACTGCTCTAAACGGAGTAGACCTTGAGGTTTACTCCGGTGAGATACGAGGTCTCATAGGTGAGAACGGTTCTGGAAAATCCACCATATCATCCATAGCGGCGGGAATGCAGAAAGCAACCTCGGGGCAGATGTCTTATGAAGGAAACGCCTGGGAACCCGAGAGCATGATCGATGCTTTGAATAAAGGTATAGGAATGGTGGTTCAGGAGAGTGGAACAATAACGGGGATCACCGTTGCGGAGAATATATTTCTGGCAGAGATGAAGAAGTTTAAGAAGGGGCTCCTTGTGGATAGAAAAAGACTCTTCGAGGAAGCGGACATAGCCCTTTCCAATATAGGAATAACCTCCATTTCAGGAAAGGATATGATGGACAGCCTTTCCTTCCAGGACAGGAAGCTGGTGGAAATCGCCAAGGTCATACTTAAAAAGCCGAAGATCCTGGTGATAGATGAAACCAGCACGGCACTATCTCATGACGGAAGACAGATCATGTACGGCATCATGAAAAAGATGAAAAAAGAGGGCGGTTCAGTACTTTTTATCTCCCATGATCTGGAGGAAATAATGGAGGTCTGCGACACCCTGACAGTCCTAAGGGACGGGAATCTTATAAGAACTTTCGCTAAAGAGGAATTTGATGAAGAACTTATAAGGACCAGCATGATAGGAAGAGAGATAGAGGGCGATTACTACAGACCGGACTTTAGCTGCAGCTTCCTTGATGAAGAAGCCATTGTGGTAAAGAATCTGTGCTTTAAGGACAAACTTAAGGATGTGTCCCTGACACTTCACTGCGGAGAGATCCTGGGAATTGGAGGACTTGCGGACTGCGGAATGCATGAACTTGGAGAGGCTATGTTTGGAGCGCTTAAACCCGAGAGCGGCGCAGTCATATCCCCGAAAGGGCGGCAGATAAAGTCTCCCCACAACGCAATGACTGACAAGATAGGATATGTATCCAAGGACAGAGACAGAAAATCCCTGTGCCTTGAGGCCAGCATCAAGGACAATATCGCGATTGCGGGAATGAACATATTCAAATCCGGGGCGGGACTTATAACCAGGTCCGCGGAAAGAAAATATGTAGACGCGCAGATAGATGCCCTGAGGATCAAATGCTCGGGAAGAGATCAGGCAGTAGCCCAGCTCTCCGGCGGAAACAAGCAAAAGGTAGTCTTTGGAAAATGGATAGGTTGCGACAGTAAGATCCTGATACTGGATTGCCCCACGAGAGGTGTGGACATCGGTGTCAAGCAGGCAATGTATCAGCTTATGTCACAGCTTAAGAGCGAAGGGAAGGCCATTCTCATGATAAGTGAAGAGCTTCCTGAACTCATTGGGATGAGCGACAGGGTTCTTATCATGAAGAACGGTGAAATAACAGGAGAATTTCAGCGGAGTAAAGATCTGTCCGAGAGCGACATCATAGGATGCATGATCTAGGAGGCAAAAGAAATGAATATAAAGAAAATCATAAACAGGCAGAATATCATAGCTCTTTTGCCCATGGCGGCACTGGCGGTGCTCTTTCTTGTTTTCTGCACAGTTGTTAATGCAAAGGGTTACAGACTTGATATGTATCTGAAGATCGTGTTCAATGAGGCACTGGTTCTGGCAATCGTAGCAACGGGAGCAACCTTCATCTATACCCTTGGAACCTTTGATATCAGCCTTGGCGCTTCCACACTGTTTTCGGCAACTCTCGGAGTAATGGTCTACAACAGAACAGAGAATATAGCGCTGATGATGGCGGTGATACTGCTTACGGGAATTGTGTGTTCGCTGCTCAATTCGGTGCTGGCCTCAATCTTCCACATACCGGCCTTTGTAACCACGGTCGCGATGATGTCCGTACTGTCAGCTGTATCTGCGCAGATAATTACGGTAAACGGAGGGGCGCTGGGTGGGATAAGCATTCCCAGCAGCGTAGTAAAGCCCTTTGACAATATGCCCTTCAAGATAGCGACTCTTTTGCTGTTCTTTGCAGTCTCAGTCTTTGTATTTGAGTTCACAAAGGCAGGAAGAAGGATGAAGTTCGTGGGAGGAAATCCCCTCTGCGCATATCTTACAGGCATCAAAGCCGACAAATACACGATACTGGCTTTTGTTATGGCGGGTATCGGTATAGGACTCGGAGCATTCCTTACTCTTGTGTATACCCCTTCGGTCACTACGACAACGGCTTCAAGTATAGGAATGAATATCTTTATAGCTATAGTATTCGGAGGAATGCCAATATCGGGAGGCGCAAGATCCAGAATATACGCCGCACTGGTTGGAGGCTTCTCATATATGCTGCTGAACGACATTCTGGAGATAGTGATTGATTCCAGTGCAGCATACGGAATAACACAGGTGATCAGCGCAGTTTTCTTCCTGATAGTGGTATATATCACGGGAATGAATTACAAAACCGCACTGTTGCCAAGATAAAGAACTTTAGAAAAAACGGAGGAAAGATTATGAACAGGAAAGTAACAAAGGTACTCGGACTTGCCATGGCAGCAGCCATGACCGTAATGACAGGATGCGGTAACAGCGCACCTGCTGCGGTTTCAGACACAACAGATAACAGCACTGATAATGCGGTTGTAAGTGAAGCTTCCGCGGATCAGAGTGAAACTCGTAAGATCGGTGTTCTTGTGGCCGACGTCAGCGGCGAGGAGGCACTTGGATTCAGAAACTACTACGAGAAATATATTCAGAACAACTATAACGTAACCTTTGATTATACAGATGCTCTTGCCAGTGCTGAGGATGAGAAGGCAGCCATCGAGAAGTTTGCATCAAAGGGATATGACGCCGTTATCTCGCTCTCCAGCAGTGACAGAGCTCAGCAGATCGAGACCTGTGAAGAGTATGGCATCTACTATGCGGTTGCATCCGGCGTGCTTGATGAGAGTCAGTATGAGACCTACAAGACTTATGAGCATTTTGTCGGCCAGGTTGGACCTTCAAACGAGACAGAGTTTGAAGCCGGCAAGGAGATGGGAAAGTACTTTAAGGATAAGGGAGTAAAGATCGTTGCCATCTACGGAGCGTTTATCCCCAACCCCATGCACGTATACCGTGCAGCAGGTGTGATCGCCGGACTTGGTGATACCTACGGCGGAACAGATGATATGAACGGTATGATCGGACAGATATTCCAGGATCAGGGTGTTGATCTTACAAAGGTTTCGGGAGATGTTGAAGTGGTAGCTTACCTCCAGGGATATGGCGACACAACCACCGATGAGCTCAATGCAGCAATCCAGAAAGCTCCTGAGGCATTTATCTCAGTGGGAATGGCAACAACTTTCTTTGCTCAGACACTTAGCCAGGAGAACATCTCTTTCTCCGATATCGACTCCTTTACAGCCATGAACAGCGAATCAATGAAGAACGGCTCTCTTGAGTATCTTGCAGGCAAGTACTCTTCTTCCATCGGACCTGTATTTGCTCTGGTAATGGATGCGATTAACGGAAATGTTATAAGAGATCCCGAAGGAAATGCGGTCTCCTTTACTCAGGGCTATCTTGTGGCAACAGATGCAGAATCCTTTGACAAGTACTATGTAAACGACAACGGAGATACACCTATTTTTGACAAGGCAAGTCTTGATGGCATTATCGGTCAGGATGTTACCTATGATGATGTAAAGGCACTTATCGAGAGTAAGTGATGAATGGAGGCAGTTCATGAGCACCCTTAAGAAGATTTTAAAGACATTGGCAATCCCTGCGGCTGTGGCAGTGGTATTGGAAGGAATCTGCCTTGCAAACGGGCAGACCATCATATCGGGAGCTGTGTACTGCGCTTTGAGGCTTCCGCCCATTATCGTCTCTCTTGGTGTGACCCTGGTATACGAGGGAATAATGTATACCATGACAGGCGGCAAATACCTTATGAGTGAGGTTCAGAACAGATCTATGTCA
>JAILFT010000153.1 GCA_024697425.1 Butyrivibrio sp.
GGAGACCATCAGAGGCGCCAGCGTTGACAGCTTCGTTGATCTGTCCAACAACATCACTGAGAAGGATCTTTTCCTGTACAAGATCCCTACCGTTGAGGAGATGCAGGCTCAGGGCATCAAGGCCATCTTCCTTCAGTACTATGCTAAAGAGTGGTCTCAGGTTCACAACGCTGATTTCGCCGTTGCAAGGGGACTTACAGGCAGAACCGACGACCTTCATGATCTTGGAAGATACAGAAGATACACTGCCCTTGACAGCGACCTTCAGATACCCAACCAGATGATCAAGTACTTAAAGTTCGGCTTCGGATATGCAACAGATGAGATCTGCTACGACATCAGAGAGGGCAGATTCGACCGTGAGAGCGGCAAGTGGTATGTAAAAGAGTACGACGGCCTCTGTGGCGAGCAGTATATCGAGAAGGCCTGCAAATACCTGTCCATTACCAAAGAAGAGTTCTGGGAAGTTGTGGACAGATACGTCAACAAGGACCTCTTTGAGAAAGTAAACGGCAAATGGGTGCCTAAATTCACTGTTGGTGAGGACTATGAATCATAACATCAAGAAAAACTGGTACATGTATTTAACAGGAACACTGCTTCTTATACAAGCGGCAGTGTTCCTTGTATTTCGTGGAGACAGCTACTTTCAGATCCACGACAACCTGGATCTCTTCATGGGGCACTACGAGATGCTGAAAAAATGGAATCTGTGGTTTGCCCATGGAGTGGACGCCCCAATTCTTCACGGAGTAAGCAGGGACCTGTTCGGGTCGGAATTTAATCTGTACAACATGTTCTACATCCTGCTGCCCAGCTACTGCGCTTACCTGGCGGGATATGCAGCCAAGATTGCCATCGGAATTTTCTCTTTCAATCTTCTGGCAAAAGACATTTATAAGGAGCGCTACAACAACTACAAGCCGCTGGTCATTGTGATTGCTACGGCTTACGGCCTTATTCCGGTGTTCCCCACCTACGGAATTGCCTTTACCTCAGTGCCGCTTATAATCTTCTTCCTCAGAAAACTTTACTATGCGGGGAACCTTAGGGAACGGATGCCCTGGTATCTTGCGGTGTTCTGCTATCCCTTTGTGTCTTATTTCTCCTATCACGGATTCTTTATCCTGTGCTACATGGTCGTGGCGGTGATAATTCTCTGGGTAAAAGATAAGAAGTTCCCTGTAAGCACCTCTGTCTCAATCGTGGTGCTGTCCCTTGGCTATGTGTTGTTTGAATACAGGCTCTTCGGGGCTATGCTGGGAAGCGATACCGTGACCATCAGAACCACCATGGACCACGGAGACCTCACCTTTGGACAGGCCATGAAGACCGCCTTTGCTGAATTTGTAAATGCATCCTTCCACTCTGAGGATTCACATACCTATATTGTTCTTGGAGTAGTGCTGGTGGCACTGGTCCTTATAAATGCAAGATACATAAGAGACGGAAAGGCAAAGAGGATCCTTACCGATCCCATAAATCTTGTGATGCTGTGGATCATCTTCAACGTCCTTATCTTCGGTCTTTATCAGTTTGCACCCTTCAGGCATCTGTTTGAGATGCTGGTTCCGCCTCTTATAGGCTTTGAGTTTGCACGAACCGCGTATTTCAACACCTTCCTGTGGTACGCAGAGCTGCTCCTTGTCTGCGTTCGCATGTATGGCCTTGGGAAAAAGAATCTAAGATACCTGGCCAATGTTATTGCAGTGCTGGCGGTACTTGTTGTCATGTTTGTGCCCCAGGTTTACAACGATTTCTATTACACCTGCTATAACCAGGCATACAAGGTCATTAAGCACAAGGAGACCAGCACCGTCAATTACAACGAGTTCTATTCCGCGGAGCTGTTTGAAGACATCAAGGATGAAATCGGATATAACGGTGAGTGGGCAGCCTCCTATGGCTTCCACCCGGCAATCCTCAACTACAACGGCATTGCTTCAGTGGACGGATACCTTGGAATGTATGCTCAGGAGTACAAGGATAAGTGGCAGAAGGTCATAGAGCCGGCTTTCCCGGGTTCGCCCTCCCTTGCGGATTACTACATGGGTTGGGGAGCCAGAGTTAACCTGATCTCCGCCGACGATGAGAATACCTACGCACCTCTTCGCGTTATGGATCCGGAGGACAAGCGCCTTATCGCCAACATGGATGAGCTGAAGAGCCTTGAATGCAAGTATATTTTCTCCAGGTTTGGTATCAGCAACGCATCTGACATCGGCCTTGAGCTCATCGGCAAATACAACAATGAGAGCAGTCCCTACACCATATTCGTGTATGAGCTGCAGTAACATCAGCTAAACATAAAGGCGGCAGCACCTGCCGTCTTTTTTATTTTGTCCAATTAGAATATAATTGTTCATATGATGGGTAAAAGAGATAACGGAAGAATTTACATATGCCACACCTTCTACCACGCATATATCGCCGTGGTA
>JAILFT010000183.1 GCA_024697425.1 Butyrivibrio sp.
ATCAGCCGAGCTCAACCTCGACTTTGTATTCCTTAACGCCATCTTCGATGGGGATAAGAACTCCGCCGTTTACGGGATCTGCTTTAACGGAAACATCGATGTCTTTTCCGTTTACGGTCATCTTCCTGATGCCCTTCTGAGCACCGTTCTGTTTAACGCTGATCTGATAGGTTGCACCGCGGTACTTTCTTGTAAGTTCGAAATCACCGAAGCCCTCAGGTACGCAAGGATTGATGGAAAGACCCTTATGTGTAGGATATACACCCAGGATGTACTGGGAGATATTTACGAAGGTCCATGCAGCTGTTCCTGTAAGCCAGCTGTTCTTGCCCTGACCGTGGAACTTGGCATCACGTCCTGCAACCATCTGTGAGTATACGTAAGGCTCTGTGCAGTGGATATCACTGATCTCCTCAACGTATGCAGGGCAGGTCTTCTTGTAAATCTCAAAGGCTCTGTCGCCGTGTCCGAGAACTGTCTCAGCGATGGAAACCCAGGGATTGTTGTGGCAGAAGATTCCGGCATTCTCCTTGTATCCCGGAGGATAGGAGCTTACTTCACCAAGTTCAAGGTGATACTTGGTGTATGCGGGCTGAAGGATCATTACACCGTACTTGGTATCAAGTCTCTCTTCAACACTCTTAAGTGCCTTCTGGGCAAGACCTTCCTCAACACCGATTCCTGCAAGTACGCAGAAGCCCTGAGGCTCGATGTAGATCTGGCCTTCTTCACACTCTTTTGAACCAACCTTGTTGGAATGTGCATCATATGCACGAACAAACCATTCTCCGTCCCAGCCTGCTGTGGTGGCTGCGTCGTAGACTTTTTTGACCTCAGCTCTTGCGCGATCGGCTTCAGCCTTGTCTCCGGTAAGTTCACAGAGCTGAGCGTACTCCTCACCGTACTTAACAAACATTCCTGCGATGAATACTGACTCTGCAACAGGTCCTTCTGAAGGTCCGAAGGTCTGGAAGGACTCGCCGGGATGCTCTGAGAAGCAGTTGAGGTTCAGACAGTCGTTCCAGTCTGCACGTCCGATAAGAGGAAGTCCGTGAGGACCCTTGTGGGTTGCTGTGAAATCGAATGAGCATTTAAGGTGTCCCATAAGAGTCTTGGCAACGCTCATGTCGTTATCAAAAGGAACCATCTCCTCTAATATGGAAAGGTCGCCTGTCTCTCTGATGTATGCGCTGGTTCCTGCAATGAGCCACAGAGGATCATCGTTGAAACCTGAACCGATATCGGAATTACCCTTCTTGGTAAGGGGCTGATACTGGTGGTATGCACTTCCGTCCTGGAACTGAGTAGAAGCGATATCGATGATACGCTGTCTTGCTCTGTCTGGAATCAGATGTACGAAACCGAGAAGATCCTGACAGGAATCTCTGAAGCCCATTCCACGGCCGATTCCTGACTCATAGTAGGAAGCGGATCTGGACATGTTGAAGGTTACCATACACTGATACTGGTTCCAGATATTAACCATGCGGTCAACCTTATCATTGGAAGACTTAACATGATAGATGGAAAGAAGCTCTTTCCAGTAAGCCTTGAGCTCCTCAAGAGCCTTGTCTACGGAAGCTTCGTCTTTGTATTTGGCAAGCATAGCCTCGGCGGGCTTCTTGTTTACAACTGAAGGAGCTTCCCACTTCTGATCCTCGGGATTCTCAATGTAGCCAAGAACGAATACAAAGGTCTTGGACTCGCCGGGCTTAAGTGAAACATTGATCTGATGTGCAGCAATGGGAGACCATCCGCTGGCCATTGAGTTTGTGCACTTGCCGGCTGCAACAGCATCAGGGCTGTCGGGACCATTATAAGCGCCAAGGAAATCATCGCGGCTTGTATCAAAACCGTCAACAGCTGAGTTTACGCCGTAGATAGCGTAGTGATTGCGACGCTCTCTGTACTCAGTCTTATGGTAGATAACAGAACCGTTTCCTGTAACCTCAACCTCACCGGTTGAAAGGTTTCTCTGGAAGTTCTTCATATCATCATCGGCATTCCACAGACACCACTCTACATATGAGAAAAGAGTGATCTGTGCATCGCTGCTCTTCTTATTAGTAAGAGTAACCTTAGATACCTCACAGTTGTCCTCCATGGGAACGAAGGTGAGAACCCTGGCCTCAACATCGTTCTTGGATCCTGTGAAGGTGCTGTATCCTAAGCCGTGACGGCACTCATAGGTATCAAGCGCTGTCTTGACAGGCTGCCATCCGGGATTCCAGATTGTGTCGCCATCTTTAATATAGAAGTATTTGCCGTTGTTGTCGTAGGGGACGTTGTTGTAACGATATCTCGTGAGCCTGAGGAGCTTGGCATCTTTATAGAAAGTATAGCCACCGCAGGTGTTGGAGATCAGGGAAAAGAACTCCTTATTTCCAAGATAGTTTATCCAGGGAAGAGGAGTCTTGGGTGTGGTGATAACGTATTCCAGTGCGTTGTCGTCAAAATAACCGTACTTCATAAGTAACCTCCCGTGTACTTAAACGTTTAAGAAAATTTCTACGCATATTATATATGGGAATAGTTAATATTTCAACCACAATTTTAACTTTTTATAACCTGTCGAAAACCGCTTAAATACTGGGCTGAAATAACCATGCCCTAATTATGGGGCTTATGCGCATAAGGAATTCAGCGCTGTACGAAAACGTTTAATGGAAATATGAACAAAATGTGACTATAATTGGAATAATATATGAAAACGGGAACGAAAAATTGTTGAACTGTACTAAAAA
This sequence comes from Butyrivibrio sp., assembly GCA_024697425.1. Classification (GTDB taxonomy): domain Bacteria; phylum Bacillota; class Clostridia; order Lachnospirales; family Lachnospiraceae; genus Butyrivibrio. The sequence continues at coordinate 2,745 of JAILFT010000183.1, forward strand.
TGATAAATTTGCACAAATTTCGAAAAAGTCATGTTGCGTTTAAAGTAAAACTGATGTATATTTGAATTACGAAAACGATTAAGTGAGAAAAATAAGAGAAAAAGTAAGACAAATGGCTAAGAGAATGGTTTCTTTAAAAGACATATCGAAGGCCTGCGGGGTATCAATCGCAACAGTTTCCAAAGCGTTGAATGATCACAGCGACATCAGCAAGGAGACCAAAGAGAGAATCAGAGCGGTTGCAGATGAACTTGGATATCATCCCAACGCAGCAGCTCAGGCACTGAAGACAAACAGATCCAACAATATCGGAGTTTTGTTTGTGGACGAGGCCAACAGCGGATTGACCCACGATTATTTCTCACATGTTCTCGACAGTTTCAAGAAGAAGGCGGAGCAGGAAGGCTTCGATATTACCTTTATAAATGCAGATAAGACCAGGACCAGTAATATGTCTTACTTATCTCATGCGATATACAGAGGCTTTGATGGCGTGGTTATCGCCTGTGTTGAGTTTTCGGATCCTGAAGTTGCCGAACTCATCAACAGTAATATCCCGGTAGTGACCATCGACCATTCCTTCTATAATAGGATATCAATCGTGTCCGACAACATTAATGGTATAAAAGAACTGGTTACATATATATATAATCAGGGACATCGCAAGATCGCTTATATCCATGGACAGGAAGACACGGCGGTTACACAGAGCAGACTTTCCAGTTTCTATAAGACACTTCAGGAACTGGATGTGAATATACCTGATGAATATGTGGTAAGTGCTCCTTACAGGAATATAGAAAAGGCACTTGAAGTTACCAATAAGCTTCTGGATCTTCCGGATCCTCCCACATGTATTCTGTATCCTGATGATTTTGCCGCTTTTGGTGGTTACAATGCTATCAGGATGAGGGGAATGACAGTTCCCAATGATGTATCCGTAGCCGGATACGATGGAATAGAAATAGCAAGGCGCATAAGTCCTGTTATGACGACAATTGTTCAGGACACTGACAAGATTGGCAGAACGGCAGCAGCCAAGCTCATAGATCTGATCAACAATCCTAAGGGAACGTTGATAGAACAGATAGTTATTGAAGGCACACTCCAACCCGGTGAGTCTGTAGGCAAGGTTTAAGACGGCGCCGAGCCGTTTTAAATATATAACTCAAAATTCTTTTAAGAGAAAAGGGAGGTAAAGTATTTATGAAAAAGAAAGTACTCGGTTTCTTACTTTCAGCAACTATGGTAGCCGGAATGCTGGCTGGTTGCGGCGGCGCAGCAGAAGCACCCGCAGCAGAAGCACCTGCAGCAGAGGAAGCACCTGCAGCAGAAGCACCCGCAGCAGAAGCACCTGCAGCAGAGGAAGCAGCACCTGCAGCAGAGGAAGCAGCACCTGCAGCAGACGAGGGCAAGGTTCTCAACATTTCTGCATGGAATGAGGAGTTCAAGTCTCGTCTTACAGATCACTATCCCGGATACGAGGTAGTTGACGGAACAACCGGTAAGATCGGTGATGTAACAGTTAACTGGCTGATCACTCCTAACGAGGAGAACGCTTACCAGAACAGACTTGATGAGCTTCTTCTTGCACAGGACAGCGCTGCAGCAGATGACAAGGTTGACCTTTTCCTTGTAGAGGCTGACTACGCAGTTAAGTACACAGATACAGATTACACAATGCCTATCGCTGACCTCGGCATCACAGCTGATGACCTCAAGGATCAGTACA
>JAILFT010000182.1 GCA_024697425.1 Butyrivibrio sp.
TCTGAATTCATCCTGCTGCCTGAGCCGGCAGCCAAAACTACCGCAACTGTCTTCATTTATATGCCTCCATATTTGTGGACTCATGTTAAGCCCGGGTCGTCAAAACAAGTTCATGCCTTCCCTGCGTGGAACCTGCGCTCACGGTCGCCAAGAGGAAGATTGGGCACTGCATTCATATCAAGGTCAAAGCGCACGCCTTTTTTGTATTCATAGTAAGCTGCAGCGCCGATCATTGCTGCATTGTCAGTGCACAAAACGGGTGATGGCCTGTAGAACTTAATTCCGTTTGCCGCGCACTCTTTTTCCATGAGAGTCCTAAGGGCGGTGTTGGACGCAACTCCTCCGGCAATTGCCAGTTTATCGTACCCGTACTCCTTGCAAGCCTTAATTGCGTGGCCAACCAAAACCTCAACCACAGCCTTCTGGAAGGAAGCTGCAACGTCAGCCTGATTCAGCTCTTCCCCCTGCATCTTCGCCTGATTGATGATATTCAGAACTGCGGACTTAAGTCCGGAAAAAGAAAAGTCGTACTCCGCATCAGAAATCTTGGCCTGGGGGAATGTAAAGGCATCAGGATTACCCTCTTTTGCCGCAGCATCGATCTTGGGGCCTCCCGGATATCCAAGGCCAATGGCTCTTGCAACCTTATCGAATGCTTCTCCTGCAGCATCGTCCCTGGTCTGGCCGATGATCTCGTACTCACCATAGTCCTTAACAACCACACAATGCGAATGACCACCAGAAACCACCAGGCCCACAAACGGCGGCTCAAGGTCTTTGTTCTCGATAAAGTTGGCGCTGATGTGTCCTTCAATGTGATGAACACCGATAAGTGGCTTATTCTGGGCAAAAGAAATAGCCTTGGCCGCAGACACTCCCACCAAAAGAGCACCTACAAGCCCAGGGCCGTAGGTAACTGCCACAACATCTATATCCTCAAGGGTAACTCCTGCTTCTGAAAGAGCCGCCCTGATGCATCCGTTTATCTTTTCAACGTGTTTTCTTGAGGCAATCTCAGGAACAACACCGCCGTATATGGTGTGGAGCGCGATCTGGGATGAGATGATGTTAGAGAGAACTTCGCGGCCGTTTCTCACAACAGCTGCTGCCGTCTCATCGCAGGAGCTCTCAATGGCAAGGATTGTAACATCACCGCTGCCGCCAGCAGAAGCCGAAGCACTGTCAGAAACTGCTGCCTTAGAAGCGCCAGTTTCAGTGCTATCGCCCTTATTATCGCCTTTTATTGACATGAAGATCACGCCATCATTTTCAACATTTTTATCTATCTGCATGAATCAAATTTCCTTATTTCATATTTTCAATGACTCAGATCGCAAGTCATCAAAATAATCATTACTAAATATTTCTTCACCTTCTAAGTCCGCCGCCAAACTTCCTCAAAGCCTCTGCCTCTTTTTCGCGGTTTGCCTTATTGTCCACAAGGAAATCGTAGTCGTCCTTGCTTGTAACCTGAAGTATCTCCTCGTTGTCAGACACATCTCCAGGATGGAATAATATCTCCATATCTGAAAGTCCCCTGTCCGCCATGATATCTGCAGCGTAAGGAAGGCACTCTTTTACATTGTCATAAAACATGTGGCCTGAGAGCATGACTCCCATAAAGAGCTTGCGCTCTACATTCAGCGATACAAGTGCATCTCTGTACTTGTGATCGTTCCTTGAAGCAAGGGCATTCAAAACACATACCTTCACGAAATTGATGGGTTTAAGGCCTTTGAGCTTACCAGAGGCACGCCTGTACACGTCAAGCTCTTCCCTTGGAAAGCGGATATAGGAAACCTGAAGGTTATTTTTCTTAACAACATCCATCACTGCATCGAAGATCAGAGGCAGCATGTGGTAGTGCACATGACCGTCAATCCTGAACTTGCCGTCGTTCATGTAAGGCTCACAGGCAAGGAGCTGCGCCTCAACCTCGCGCCTTATGGTCTTGTAATAGACTCTTCGAAGCACCGGAACAAAGCCCACAAGAAGAAGCTTTCCAAATCCTATGCTAAAATTCCCATCCTTATCTGTAAGGCGTCTGGCCTTATCGCCTGTTAAGGGCTTTCCTTCAACAAAATTAAGGTGCACCGTCACAGCCAGATTCTTTCTGATGTCTGCGATGGCCTCCATA
>JAILFT010000215.1 GCA_024697425.1 Butyrivibrio sp.
ATTATGTTTTCGTTTATTTCCAGGTTGTATTTTAATGATTTTCAGAGTTCTTCGTAATAGTCGAATTTCACAAAATTAATGGATTTTTCGCCGCCGGCGCTTTCAATTATCCACAACCTGTGAATCTTTAGGCAAAAGAAACAGTTTGATTGTATTGCTTGTCCGTATTGCTTGTATTACTTGATGGAAGCTCCGAAGGCCTCGATATCTGCCATAGCTGCCTCGGACTTGTTGGCATCTCCGTTAAGTTCCCTGATTCCAAGGTCCTCTGCCTGGAAGTAGCCGATCATACTCTTGTACTGACCCTCAATGCCGGCGTAAACTCCGGGTGAAGCTGAGCTTATGAGCATGGCATATTTCTGAGCCTTAGGTTTGCCGGGAGCATAAAATCTTGCGATGGTGGACTGAAGCTGACCTGAGATTGCAAAATAGTGTACCGGCGATGCAAAAACAACTACATCAGCAGTTGCAAGCTCCGGATATACCTTATCCATATCGTCTCTCTGTACGCACTTGCCTTCGCCCTTGGTGTGGCAGAACTCACAGCCAAGACAGCCGTGGATGTTCATGGATCCTACAGGACACTCAACAACTTCGTTGCCTGCACTCTTCGCACCCTTTGCGAATGCATCTACCATTGCCTTGGTATTTCCGCCGGAATGCGGGCTTCCGTTCAAGATAACAACCTTCATTTGCTTACCTCCTACCTTGATGAATATATTCTCACTGCCTGTCGCAGGCAGTAGTGCCACTAACCTACAACAAAAGCATATACGCTTATACATAAGTATGCAAGGGAGTCGTCGTCTTAAAAAAGTCTAAAATTATATGTCATCTCGGAAGGTGTAGTTTCGCCTCATGTTATGGTGTCTTAGTGCATTATCCTCGTGGAAGCCTGATTTTCTCGAACCTGTTGAGAACTTCCATCATGTCATCCTCAAGCCTTTCGCAGGTATTAGCCTTCATATCCTCGGGGATGCCGTAGAATGCCTCTGCCATGCCGCCTGCAATACAGGTCAGGGTATCGCAGTCACCGCCAAGTGACACCGCAGTCCTTATAACATCCTCAAAACTCTCTCCTTCAAGGAACGCTGTGATTGCCTCCGGTACAGTCTTCTGGCAGGATTCATTGTGGAAGTACCCGGGTCTTATCTCATCACAGGTGCGGCTTAAGTCATAACCGAACTCTTTTACCACATACTCTTTTATCTCATCCTTGGTAGCCCCGGTCCTTGCCAAAAATATGGCCGATGCCGTTGACTCCGCCCCCTTGATTCCCTCAGGGTGATCGTGGGTAACCTCAGCTGTCCATCTTGCCACTTCTCTGGTCCTGTCCAATGTGTCATAGAGCCATCCCGCCGATGAAACCCTCATGGCTGAACCGTTGCCGTAGCTGCCGTAGGGCTTGGGATCCGGGCCAAAAAGCCAGCGGAAAAACCTTCCGCCATAGCCTGCATTGGGATATCGATTTCCCCATGCGCGCATCTTCTTAACCAGCGCCTCTTTTATCTGTTCTTCACCGGAATCCTTCCCGGCTTCCATGATCCCGTCCGCAACAGCGATGGTCATAACGCTGTCATCAGTGAACTGAACCCACTTGTTCCACATTTCAAATTCCTTGCTCTTATCACCCCTGTCAAACTCATAGGGTGCTCCAACCATATCTCCTAAAATTGCTCCGTACATAAATACCTCCGTTCTGCGCTGTCTGTCCCGACTGAGCTGTTTCTTTTCTCCGGTGTCTCTCCCCGGGCTTAAGTCGCTTACCCGAAACCTGCCTGTTTTCTTGTTATGAGATGATTATAGGAAAAAAGAAAAGAGAAGTGGTCACCTGTGAGGCGACCTGTCACTTCTCTTTTGTCTCATAAATGCTGCTAAGGTGCCGGCGCCATCATGGGTTGCATCTTTTGCAGGGCTTGTATCCCTTCTCAATCAGCTCATCTCTGCTGCCTTCAAAGTACCACTTGTTCTTTTCCTTCATATCCGATACGCTGCTGCAGCTTGGATAGTGGAACTTCTTGGTATTCTTATTGGCGAT
>JAILFT010000227.1 GCA_024697425.1 Butyrivibrio sp.
CACGTTTAAAAGTTTGATTCTGTTCAGAACTTTAAGCTTGGCTTTTTGTTCTGTCCGTTATTACTTTGGTTTGTTACATTTCTGAATTATTCTCTTGGAATTTTTCAGGGTTGCATTACTGTTTATTTGTCAAGGTGCTTGGAGCCTAAAACCCGCTCCAGTACTGCGTTTCCGGCACTTTTTATGTGTCAGCGCCGCAACGAATATTACTTTATCACTGCCGGAAAATAATGTCAACAACTTTTTTCAACTTTTTTTAATTTTTTTATAAATCGACCCGCAAACCCGCATAAAATAAGGACTTGCCCGTTATAATTTTTTATACGAACAAGTCCAAACTTTGGCAATAATTATTGAAGTGAATGTGAATTGAGCCCTTTCCGACGCAAAGTATTCTACAAGCTGATTGAGTCGGTAAAATAGCCCTAAAACTTGACGCTATATCGGTAAATAGCCTGTTTGAGCGCCCGGTTATCGGGATAGCGTTTTCGTTCTGCGCTTTCCATATGTTATTTCATAAATATCACCGACGCAAATCCCCATCATAGGCAATTGCGTCGGAAGCACCTTGAAGAAATCATCGAAATCTTGTAAGTTTGCTGCACATATCCAAATACACAATCTGCAGATCAGTCTTTACTTGTAAGTTGGCTGCACATATCCAATCCTGCAATCTGCAGATCAGTCTGTACCAGCCATGACTATGTATATAACTCATATTTGTATTATTCTATTCCGAACAGCACAAATGTAAAAAGTGACTTATTTAAAATAGCTAACAAGGCCATATACTGTGAGGAATAAAAGAATAAGCGGCAGCCCTATCTTGAAATACCACTTAAGGGCTTTGCTCATCTTTATGCCTACTCCCTGGTTCACCTCATCGATATAGTTGTCAAATCCCCAGCCGTACTTACAGGTACAGAAGAGACAGCAGATCAGGGACCCTCCGGGAAGAAGTATATTGCTTACTATAAAGTCCTCAAGGTCCATAATGGTATTACCGGCCTTAAGGGGCTGAATAAAGCTCCACATATTAAAGCCCAGGGCACAGGGGATTGACCCGAAGGTTATCACCAGCCCTGCAAAAAGCGAAGCCTTTCTGCGATCATGGCCAAAGATATCAATGGAGAAGCTTACATCATTCTCAAATACACCTATCATGGTAGACAGTGCTGCAAAATACATAAACAAAAAGAACAGGCATCCAAGCCATCTTCCCCCTACCATTGATGAAAAGACATTGGGGAGTGTAAGGAAAATAAGGCTGGGTCCCTTGTCCGGTGCCACTCCGTAGGCAAAGCATGCAGGAATTGTAATAAGTCCCGCTACAATAGCAACGAAAGTATCAAGCCCCGATACAAGGAGAGCCTCTCCCACCAGGCTTCTGTCTTTTTTGATATAGCTTCCGAATATCTCCATGCTGCCAATACCGAGGCTCAGGGTAAAGAAGCTCTGGTTAAGGGCACCGTACAGTACATTGCCAAGGCCTACTTTCATGACATTCTGTGCATTGGGCATAAGGTAGAATTTAACACCTTCAGCGGCACCGGGAAGCGTGAGGGATCTGACACCAAGGCCTATCATGATCACTATAAGGGCAAGCATCATGATCTTGGTCACTCTCTCTACACCCTTCTGGAGTCCCATGGAGGTAACACCTATGGTTATGAACATGGTGATGACCATATAAAGCACAAGGATCCCCGGCTTATTCATCATGTCCTGATAGATTGATTCTATTCCGGCAGTTGTCTGTCCTTCAAAAAGACCCAGAGTTTCCAGGACGAAGTATCTGAGTATCCATCCCGAAACCACCGAATAGAACATTAAAAGCAGGTAGTTACCTGCCATGGCAAAGTATCCGAATATATGCCACTTGCTTCCTTTGGGTTCAAGTTTCTTATAAGCCGGCAATATGCTGAGTCTGCTGGCACGACCCACAGCATATTCCATGGTAAGGATCGGAACTCCCAGGATCAAAAGAAATACCACGTATGCCAGGACAAACAGTCCGCCGCCATTCTCTCCCACCATATAGGGGAATCGCCATACATTTCCTATTCCGATGGCGCATCCTGCAGACAGAAGGATAAAGCCCATTCTGCTGCCAATTGATTCTCTCTCTTTCATAAATTAACTCCCACAAAAAAACCAGTGTACCGACAATCTATGGTCAGTACACCGGTCCGTTTTTAAATTGACCTTATTGATAATACTTCAACGCGTTAAATTTCGCAAGAGAAATAAATCATTTAAGAACAACATTCTGAGTTTCGCCCCGCAGAGTAACGATCATGCCCAATGACTGTATATTCTTGGCATCATCGGCACTGATCTGTGTCAGGACTACTACGCTCTCATGAGCCCTTGAATCAATAGTGCCGGAATAGGTGGACAGGTCGTTGGGAAGAACTGTTACAGAAGAATAACCTATGTTCTCGCCGTTAAAGATAATCTGGAACTGAGGATGAAGCGGAATGATATTGACCGACTTTGAGCTGTCCGACCCGTTATAAAGATCGAACCTTAAAACCAGCAGTTTTTTGTTCTTATCCGCATTGACAAAATAGCTCTTGGAGCTCTCCGGATAAGTGCTGGCAACCATATACCCCTGATATGACAGGAAAATATCGTCAATTATCTCCTGGGTATCCTCGTCGGAAAGAACTATGGCATCAGGATCTTCCTCGGTGGCAGTAACCTCTGCTGTGCCGGTTTCCTCAGCGCCTGCTTCGCTCTCGGAAGAGCCTTCGCCTGTTGCTTCATCACCGGTAGTAAGACTCTGCCCATCTTCGCCAAGAGTCTCGCTTCCCTCAGGAATCTGGGGCTGTACAGGCGTGGGCGTAGGCTGAACCGGCTTTGCCTGCTCCTTCTTCTCCTCCTCAGCCTTGGCCGCAACCTCTGCCTCTTTTGCCCGCTGTCTCTCCACAGCCTCGGCGTCAATGTAAACAAGCCTCTCCTGTCCGTTGTTGGAGTGCTTCATAAGAAGACCTGCTGCGTATTCCACAGTCTGCGCATATTCCTGATCCGTAAGCTCAGGAAACTTTTCGCCGCAGCCTGCAGTGCAGATTGCAAGTCCTATAGAAAGTGCTATTCCCAAATACTTTTTAACCCTCATGTCACGCCCTCTTTAGAATGTGATTATTTGGTCTCAAGCTCAAAGTAAAATTCTACGCCGTTGTCATAGTTTATAACACCGTAGTCCTGGTGCATGCCCTCCATGATAGCCTTTACGATGGAAAGTCCGACACCGCTGCCGCCATATTCTCTGGTCCTTGCCTTATCAACCTTATAGAACTTCTCCCAGATATGACCAATGCTGTCCTCCGGGATCGGAGTACCTGTGTTAAACACTGATACCCTGACCTTGCCCTCTTTCTGAACAAGTTTAATCTCGATTATCTTCTCACCGTCTATGTGATTAATGGCATTGCTGTAGTAATTCTGCAATACTTCTTCTATTTTAAATTCGTCTCCCCATACAAATATCGGCGAATATTCGTCAAACTTTACAGTTACATCCTTCTGTTTGGCCAGCACCTGAGCGGATTTTACATAGTTTTGGATCATCTCTACAATGTCAAAACGCTCCATGTTGGCGCTGTCGTTGCCGAATTCCAGCTGGTTAAGGGTAAGAAGCTTCTTGACCATAATATTCATCTTGGAGGCTTCATCCATTATTACTTCACAGTAAAAATCCCTGCTCTCAGCGTCTTCGTTAATGCCTTCCTTAAGGCCTTCCGCGTATCCCTGGATAAGGGCGATGGGCGTCTTAAGCTCGTGGGATACGTTGGAGAGGAACTCCTTACGCATCTCATCGATCTGCTCCTTTTTAGCAATGTCCTGTTTAAGGGCAATATTGGCATTTTTGAGATTTTTGATGGAGGTCTCCAATGTCTCGGACAGTTCGTTCATGTTCTGCCCAAGGATATCTATCTCATTTTTATAGGACTGATTTCCCGTGTACTTGGCTTCGAAATTGAGTTTTTTCATCTCATCCGAAATAAGGTACAGTTTCTTGATCGGGTCTGTTACTTTTTTGGATATAAAAAGAATTATTATCGATCCCACTACGATGGCAACCAGCGCCACATAGATCATAAATGTATTGGATATCGAAACATTGTCCCTGATACTCTCCATGGTGGAGCGCACAAGAACAAGATTGCCGTTTCCTACTATTCCCCACATTTCCAGGTATTGTCTGCCCGTGGTGGGTTCTCTGTTCATCTGCAGAGTGTAGTCTTCGCCGCTGTCTATTACCGTCCTCCCCGGATCGTCCATGGTGCCCGAGGCGGAATTGATCATGTTCTCCCACAGTATCCTTGCCAGCATCTCCGAATTGTTGGCGGAAGTCTTGATGGTCTTGGAATCAGCGTCCAGAACGATCATCTCAATGTTATATCTCTCGCAGATATGATTGATCTCCTCGTCAAACTCGGTGGAGGTTATGTCTCCGCTTCCAATAGCCTGCGAAATGCTCCTGTAAGCTGCAAAGATCGCATCCTTCTTGTTTCTTACATAGAAGCTTTCCATGAAAAAGATATTGACCAGAAGGCAGAAGATAAATGTGCCAACCATCACTACCAGGAAAACCGCGCTAATCTCAAATCGTATGGAATGTACTTTTGTGTTTCTATTCTCCCCAGTGTTCATATTAATCATTATAGCATAAGAAATGGGCAGGTTTGCGATAAACCCGCCCGTTTATGGTCAATTGTAGTCGTATTCGGAAAGATCATCCACGATCACAGGGTCTGAGGCCTCTGTAAAATCATGGTCCTCGATGGTTACCTGTATCACGCTATAGTACATGGGTTTTGTGTATTCATCGATCTCGAAGCCGTCCTCATAGGCCCCTGCAACAACATAGCGTACGCCATCTGTCACATTTTCCTCGGGAATAACGCAGTTGTGATAACCTGACTCGTCATTGTACTCATATTGAAGAACTGTGCCCATGCTGTCAAATTCAAGGTATCTCCACTCAGGAACATCCTTCCCTAGAACATCCGTATAAAGACAACCATCCTCCAGACGGCATTCTATGGTAGAGCCCTCATCATTCGAGGAAGCAGACTCATCTCCATCCATTTTGCCGCTAAAGAACATGACAAGGAAAGCCACTATGGCAAAAACAAACATTCCCCCAAACATGATTGCCATTATCTTAAGAAACGCTGCACTGGACTGTCTGGACTGCTCAGCAAACTCTTTTTCCCGCTGCCGCCTGTCCTCTCGACCTTCCTTGAGCTGTTCCCCTGCAAAATCCAATACCTCTTTTACCGCACCAGTGACATCGATATTCACGTTGTCGGCATGCTCAACATGGGCATATTTAACGTTGTAATTGTTTACTGCCTTCTCGACCATAAACTCCATGCCGCAATAGGGACATTTAGCTGTCTCTTTTGACAGATCAACTTCTACATTGCCTCCGCACTGTGTGCAAAGAGCAGGAACCATTTTAACGTTATCACTCATGTATCCTACCTCGTATATTCAAAATAACGATATGATCGGTTTTATTTATTCATTCATGATAAGCGGCGACGAAATAAGATCATAGATCACAGTTTCGGGGCGCTTCTTAACCAGATCATCCCAATTACACAGGCATTCGTGCATCCTGAGTTTCCTGCCAACCTTATCGTATTTCTTAGGGTTATATTTCCATCCTTCGCCGGCCATGAAATAAGACCACCTTCTGTGTTCTGTTTTGGCCATTTCAATGAGCATCGGATACTCTCCATCTGCAAGCAGATAATTCGACCAGGCCAGGTCTCTATCGTCACCCTGAGTCACAGTCTGCTCCCAGAACCGCTGCATTTCCTCTTTGCTGTTCCCGTAATCCGAATAGAGATGGTTCTTCACGGTTCTATGATGATACAGTGCTCTGTTGACTTCCCGCTTGTAATACTCCAGTATGTTCCAGAGGATTTCATCTTTCTCCGGGTTATCTGCATCTTTGCCGGAAGAGTATATTCTCGCATTTGCCATATCCTCATATGTTCTGTTATAGGTTCTGATACTGGCCTCTTCATCGAGATTTACAATCTGATCCAGACCAATGTACTCTTCGTCTTCTCCCATGAGATACAGTTCTTTGCACCAGGAATAAGAAGACAAGTACGCCTTAAACTCTGCAGAATATGCCATCCTCATGGCAACCGGAACGCGCTGGCCAAGAGCAAACAGGTAATCCGCGCCGATATTTCTGAAGGTATGAAGATTTTCGTCTGCCGTTCCCGATCCTATGACAAGATAAGTAAATGCACCTGCGCTGCTTCCCTGAAGATTGTGAAGAACAGAAATGAGCTCAGGATCCATAGGATCACATTCGGTCAGTCTTATGGTCAGACTACCATCTATCTTGTCGCTATTTATCGTGAACTCATTATTTACATATGTAACCAGTTCCTTGTTGAACCGGCTTCTTAAGTTCCTCCTGATCTCATAGATATTATCATTGACAATGTCCACATATATCTTATTGTCCGGTGAGAATACACCCTGATTCATTGCGTGAAGAGCTATGTACTGGCAAAGACTGTCACCGCCCACGATAAGCAGATGAACATCTTTCCCGCCGCTTTCATTTCCCTTATAAAGCGGAAGCTTATCAAAGAGTATCTCTGCCTGGATCTGATCGTAATTGAAGATTCTAAGATCCATATGAGTGTTATAAGTCTCTTTGTTATAAGTCTCTTTGTTATAAGTCTCTGCCTGTTTTGCAATATTTTCGGATTTCTCGAGTTTTCTGTCAAAGTACTCCCGCAGCATGTTTCCGGCATCAAAGGTCTGATTATAAACGTAAAAATGTATAGTTCTCTTTTTACATACTTCACAGGAGGACAAAGCCATGTAATATTGGATATTCCTGGCATCTGATTCATCAAGAAGCATTACATCAGTGATGTTTTTTCGTTTCATAAACTTGTTGAACTTACTCTTCTGTTTCTCATATTTGTCCGGGCTGTCTCCCAGAGAAAAACCATTCATTTTTACGATAACGTTCTTAAAATAAAGGTCCCTCTCCTCTTCTGTTGACAAAAAATAATCCGTCCAGAGATACACTTTTCCGTTTTCATTTTTTCTTTCTATTACTTTTCTGACTTTGTCATTGTATCCAACTATAAGGATCCGTCTCTTTTTAAATCCGACTCCCACAAACAGATGCAGAAGACTGTCCATCACGCTGAAAATGATCAGGATGTCCACGAAAGGAGCCAGTACCATTGCCAGTGAATAAAACAGTATTATAATGCGCTTTCCCGCATCAATGCCTGCCATGAATTCTTCGTTTAAAATAATATCCTGAATAGGTAAGACAGGATTAAAAAGCAAAGACTCCATGCTGTTCTCCATGGCCATACCGATATTGACCCAGAAGCTTCCCGGATAGATAAAATCATAGTAGGTATAACCACCTACAAACATAGCCAAGGCAGCAATGATCACAAGTACAAGTACTATTTTTTTCCAAAGATTATTGTTTCTCATTTGTTATTAGTCTTCTCCGTAAAACTATATCTATTCAGCAGACGGACTTATGGTATATCCCATCCTGGTTATCAGTTTTAATGTTCCTATGGCTGTTTTTCTGTCATATTCTTTTTCTGTTTCAGGCAGCATGTCGTAAGGGACCAGGCACGGTGTGGTCTTCAGGGCGTCATTTCGCTCTTCGCCGTAGCGCCATCCCTCTTCTATTCTGGCTTTGGCCCATACTTCGTGAACATTTTCCGCCATTTTCTCCACCAGTTCATCCAGTTCTTCCGGCAGATCTATTTCTGTCACATCCATTGGAGCAGGTATATAGTCATTCATAATCTTATGCCTCACAATTTGATTCTGATTTTCACTAAATCTGTCATGATTCAAATTATATAAAGATGCGGCAAATCATGGTTTACCGCATCTTTATCATCACACCTCGAATTTGTATCCCATGCCCCAGATGGTCTTTATGGCTTCACCCTTGTCTCCCAGCTTGCTGCGGAGTTTCTTGACATGGGTATCAATGGTACGGGCGTCGCCGAAATAGTCGTAATTCCATACGTTATTAAGGATCTTCTCTCTGGAAAGAGCAACACCCTTATTCTCAAAGAAATATGAAAGGAGCTCAAACTCCTTGTAGCTAAGGTCAATTTCCTTGCCGTCGACCTTTACGGAGTGAGCAATCTTATCAATAACGATTCCGCCCTGCTCCATTACTTCGTTGGCAACGGACTGGTTGGTCCTTCTTAAGATTGCCGAAACTCTGGCTGCAAGGATCTTGGGGCTGAAGGGTTTTGAGATATACTCATCTACTCCAAGCTCAAAACCAAGGAGCTCATCTCTCTCCTCGCCCTTGGCTGTAAGCATGATGATGGGAACCTTTGAAGTCTCTCTAATCTCCCTGCAGACTTCCCATCCGTCACGCTTTGGCATCATGACATCCAGGATTATAAGCGCTATATCTTTATCCTCATAAAACATGTCCAGCGCCTGCTGTCCGTCCTCTGCCTCCAGTACTATATATCCGTCCTTTGTAAGAAAGTCTTTGACGAGCTTTCTCATTCTGCTCTCGTCATCGACTACAAGTATCTTCAGATCATCCATTGTTACAGAACCTCCTGATTAATTTCCATTATCCTCATAATAGCTTGAAGTGTCCTCGATGCCAAGTCTTTTTTCGGCTTCACGGACGGCTTTCTCGCGATCTGTAAGGTCCTGTTCCCAGCTTGAATAACGGTTAGTCACATTTCTTTTGTAATTGATGATGTTATCATTTTCTCCCGAGGCCGCGATAAGGAACATGACAACCACCAGGATAGCCAGCACTATATCAAGGACAATGGGGAAAATACGCTTGAAGGGAGACTCCTTTTTGGAGGTGTCCGGAATGATCCTTTGGCGCACCGTCAGGTTCTCCATGGCAGAATGCCTTGTTATAGACACATTCAAAGGAATAGGGATAAGATCCTCCTCCTTAAAGCCGCTCTCAAGCAGTTTCTTTCGAAGGTTCAAAAGATATCCCCACCCGATTGGTGTCTTAAAGATTTTGTTCTCGATGGCCTTTTCGTAAACCGCCTTGAGGTCTCCGGGGCGGCATGCCTTAACCCTGGATTCCAGAAGCTTTATCTTGGAAAGGTCCATCTGCCCCTTCTGGGCATCATTTTCAGAAACAAACTCAAATCCACCGACTGTATTATCCTGTTTTTTGTTCTCATCATCCGCCATATTCAGCTCCGTAAGACACTATGAACACGCTTACGCTCCTGGCCTTCATGGTCTTGTTTCTCCAGGTAAGGGGCTTGGGTCTGTTAAAGAAAAACTTCCCCTCATCATCACCTGTGTCCATGCACAGTGACCAGTATCCCCCCTCGGGAGGGTTTGGAAGCATGATCTGAATGTCTTCCCAGTAGGCATTTATTGCCAGATAAACTATGTCATCGTGGCCTTTTTTCTTGATAAATCCTGCGTATCTGATACAGATGACCCTGGAGTCCTTGGTGATGTTTCCGTTATCGGGATTCTCTGTATGCACAGAAATAAAAGGATAACCGCACTCTGCAGGCCTAAGGTCCTTTCTGATGCAGGGGTGCTTTCTCCTGAACTGTATAGTATGTCTGTAGTAGTCAAAAAAGTCTTTGTTCTTCTCCAGAAGATCCCAGTTGAGCCAGGAGATCTCATTGTCCTGACAATATGCATTGTTATTGCCAAACTGTGTATTGCAGAACTCATCTCCCGAATAGATCATGGGAGTTCCGCGGCTGCACATAAGGACAGTTATGGCATTTCTCATCATGCGGTAACGAAGGTCAACAATGGCGGGATCATCCGTCTCTCCCTCAACACCGCAGTTCCAGCTTCGGTTATCATTGGCGCCGTCTGTATTGTTCCAGCCGTTGTCCTCGTTGTGCTTATTATTGTAAGTATAAAGATCGTAAAGAGTGAATCCGTCGTGGCAGGTGATGAAATTCACGGAAGAATCATAGCCCATGTAGGCTCCGCCGTACATATCCATGGAGCCGGTGATTCTTTTGACCGCTTCAGGAGCACTCCATATATCGCCCTTAAGATATGAGCGGATGTCGTCTCTGTACTTGCCGTTCCACTCAGCCCACCTCTTCCAGGCAGGGAAATTACCAACCTGATACATTCCGCCTGCATCCCAGGCTTCCGCGATCAGCTTGACGTTTCCAAGAATCGGGTCGTAGGCAAGTCTCTGGATAAGAGGCGGCTTCTCCATGGGAGCTCCGTCCTGGTCACGCCCCAGGATACTTGCAAGATCAAATCTGAAGCCGTCCACACGATACTCCTCAACCCAGTATCTTAAGCACTCCACGATGAACTCCTGAACCATGGGATGATTACAGTTCATGGTATTGCCGCAGCCGCTGAAGTTGTAATACTGGCCGTAGGGAGTCAGCAGATAATAGATATTGTTGTCAAATCCCTTAAAGCTTATAAAGGGACCGTTTTCATTGCCCTCTGCGGTGTGATTGAACACAACGTCCAGAATGACCTCAATGCCGCCATCCTTAAGGGCCTTGATCATGTGCTTAAGTTCAACGCCTTCCTTGTTGTACTCACTCTGGGAGGCATAGCTCGTATTGGGAGCAAAAAAGCTGATGGTGTTATATCCCCAGTAATCAAGGAGAGTCCTGCCGTTGACCTCTCTCTTATCCCTGGTTTCATCAAATTCAAATATGGGCATCAGCTCAACCGCTGTTACCCCAAGTCTCTTTAAGTATTCTACCTTCTCCTTTATTCCCTCAAAGGTTCCTCTGAAGCGCACCCCCGAGGAAGGATCCATGGTAAATCCCCTTACGTGCATCTCGTATATGACGGAATCACTCATGGGAGTCTTTAAACTGTTTGTGTCATTCCACTCGAAGTTGTCCCTTACAACCCTGGCTCTGTAAGCACCATCCTTGTTGGGGTTCTGTCCCCAGATACGCTGTCCCGAAACCGCTTTGGCATAGGGGTCCAGAAGCAGATGATTCTTATTGAACAAAAGACCCTTCTCAGGATCCCAGGGACCGTCAACGCTGTAGGAATACTCCAGATTTTCGATATTAAGGCCGAAAACGATCATGGAGTATACTTTTCCTATACGATAGCTTTCAGGGAAGGGGATCTGGGCGTAAGGCTTACTCTCGCCGCGATTGAACAAAAGAAGGGTTATGGATGTGGCGCCGTTTGAATAGGCAGTAAAATTAACGCCATCAGTGAGCATGGTGGCGCCATTGATATTGTAAAAACCGGGTCTTACTCTGAATCCGTTTACTTCGTCAAGAGCAAGGAGCTGTCTTCCCAGCTCGGCTTTTCTTAGCTCTCTGACCTGTCTTTCTCCAATCTCAACAGGTTTTTTGCTTGGTCTGTGACGTCTGTAATCATCCATATCATAATTTTATCATAATTATGATAAATTTTCTGTTAAATAAAAGAAAACCTCATCAAAACAGACGAGGTTTTCTGGTAAATATAATATAAATTATTGTGTGATATACGGATTGCTCCGTTGCTTCGCAACTCCCGCAATCCTGCAGACATTCGGTCTTCAAATTCAAAACGCGCCCTGTGCAAGCACGGGCGCGTTTGAACTTGAATCCCTATATCACACAGGGTATGCACCATTCTTGGTATCAGCTGCGGAAACGTCAACCTTTTCCTGCTGAGCAAGACGATACTTGAAGAAGTCTGTTGCAACCTGAGGGAACAGTGCGTATGAAAGCACGTCCTCATCCTGCTGCTTCCACTGCTTAACTTCCTCTTCAAACTTAGGAAGTCCGGGAGCAAGCTTGTCTGCAGGTCTGCAGGTGATAACTTCTCTGTCGCCGATGATCTTCTTCTGAACTTCGGGATTGAAAGGCTTAATGGTCTTACCGTACTCACCGGCAAGGAGATCCTTGGTCTGGTCTGTAGCAACCTTATATCTCTCACCCATAAGCACGTTCATAACAGCCTGAGTACCAACGATCTGTGATGAAGGTGTAACAAGCGGAGGCTCACCGAAGTCCTTACGAACCTGAGGGATCTCCTCAAGCACTGTATCATACTTGTCGCTGGCATTCTGTTCCTTGAGCTGGCTAACCATGTTGGAAAGCATTCCGCCGGGAACCTGATACATAAGAGTCTTGATGTTAACGCCAAGGACCTTGGGATCCATAAGTCCGCTGGCAAGGCACTCTTCTCTGTAAGGTCTGAAGTAATCAGCGATCTTTGCAAGAACCTTCTGATCAAGTCCTGTATCGAAAGGCTGTCCCTTGAAGGCCTCAACCATAACCTCAGTAGCAGGCTGTGATGTACCGAGAGCAAAAGGTGAAATAGCGCAGTCGATGATATCAACGCCTGCCTCAGCAGCCTTCATGTAGGTCATGCTGGCAACACCTGAAGTGTAGTGGGTATGAAGGTCGATAGGAAGCTTTGTAGCACTCTTAAGGGCCTTAACGAGCTTCTCTGCCTCGTAAGGAAGAAGAAGTCCTGCCATATCCTTGATACAGATGGAATCTGCACCCATGTTCTCGATATCCTTGGCAATGCTCATCCAGTAATCCAGTGTATAAGCATCTCCCAGTGTGTATGCAAGAGCGATCTGAGCATGTCCGCCTTCCTTCTTGGTGGCCTTTACGGAAGCCTCAAGGTTACGAAGGTCATTCAGACAGTCAAAGATTCTGATGTTATCGATACCGTTGGCGATGGACTTCTGTACGAAGTACTCAACAACGTCATCGGGATAATGCTTGTATCCCAGGATGTTCTGTCCACGAAGGAGCATCTGAAGCTTGGTGTTCTTGAAGCCGTCACGAAGCTTACGAAGTCTCTCCCAGGGATCTTCCTTAAGGAATCTCATTGCAGCATCGAATGTTGCACCGCCCCAGCACTCAACAGCGTTATATCCAACCTTGTCCATAGTCTCGATGATGGGAAGCATCATCTCTGTAGGCATTCTGGTTGCGATAAGGGACTGGTGAGCATCACGAAGGACGGTCTCATTTATGCGAACCGGTTTTTTCTCTAATTCTGCCATATCTGTTTATCCTCTCTTTATTCTCTATTTTTATACGCCGAATACTGCCATGAAGGTACCTGCAACAACCGCAGTACCGATAACTCCGGCTACGTTAGGTCCCATAGCATGCATCAGCAGGAAATTCGAAGGATCATATTCGGAACCAACCTTCTGTGATACACGGGCAGCCATGGGAACGGCTGAAACTCCGGCTGATCCGATAAGGGGATTGATCTTGCCTCCTGTAATGAAGCACAGAAGCTTACCGAGAAGACATCCCGCGGCAGTACCAAAAGCAAAGGCAATCAGACCGAGAGCTACAATGATAAGTGTTGTCTTGTTCAGGAAAGCCTCAGCACTGGTTGTAGCACCAACTGAAGTTCCAAGGAGAATAACTACGATGTACATAAGTGCATTGGAAGCTGTCTCCTGGAGCTGACGAACAACGCCTGACTCTCTGAAAATATTACCAAGCATCAGCATACCGATAAGGGGTGCTGTTGAAGGAAGGATCATGCTGACAACGATTGTAACGATTACAGGGAAAAGAATCTTCTCCAGCTTGGATACTTCTCTAAGCTGCTGCATTCTGATGGTTCTCTCCTTCTGTGTTGTCAGAGCCTTCATAATAGGCGGCTGGATCATGGGTACCAGAGCCATGTAGGAGTAAGCCGCAACGGCGATAGGTCCCAGGATTGAAGTCTGATGGAGCTTGGAGGCCAGGAAAATAGATGTAGGGCCGTCAGCACCACCGATGATTGAAACTGCAGCTGCCTGCTGGTCATTGAATCCGAAAGCAATAGCCATGAAGTAAGCTGCGAAAATTCCGAACTGAGCGCCTGCTCCCATAAGGAAGCTTATAGGATTGGCAATGAGGGGACCGAAGTCTGTCATCGCTCCTACACCCATGAAGATAAGTGAAGGCAGGATAGCCCACTCATCAAGGATATAGAAGTAATGCAGAAGTCCGCCTGCTGCATCTCCGACAGGTTTAGCCATGATGTCCGGATAAATATTTACAAGAAGCATACCGAATGAGATCGGTACCAAAAGCAATGGTTCAAATCCCTTGGCAATGGCCAGATACAGGAATACCAGAGCAACGCCCACCATAATGTAGTTGCCCGGTTCCATGGTAGTAAATGCGGTCTGATGCCAGAGATTAGATAATGTATTAACTATGTAATCCATTCTTATCCTCTTTCTGTTTTTTCAAACTTTGGTTTCTCTGACTATCCGTTAGTTCAGGGTTGCAAGTACTCTTCCTGCCTCAACTGCATCGCCTGCTGCTACGTCTACGCTGGCAACTGTTCCGTCTGCGGGAGCAACCATAGGGATCTCCATCTTCATGGACTCAAGAGTGATAACTGTGTCACCCTTCTTAACTGACTGGCCAACATTAGCGTCTACTCTGAGAACCTTTCCTGCTGCACCTGCCTCGATCTTGATGGAGCCAGCGCCTGCGCTTGCTGCCTTCTTAACAGGAGCTGCGGGAGCCTTAACTACGGGTGCTGCTGCAGCTGCGGGAGCTGCGCCTGATCCTGCGCCCTCTTCTACTGTTACATCATATACGTTTCCGTTAACGGTTATTGTATAGTTCTTCATTGTTTCTCCTTTCAATGAGCACTTTTCCGGCTCAATGCAATTTATTATTTTTTCCAGTTTGTATTTACTTTTCTGATGGATCTTACGCGGAAGCCGTCCGTTGAACCACTTCCCTCGTAAGCTGCAATAGCTGCCGCAATAACCGCAACGAGCTCTGAATCACTTGAAAGATCTTCCTGCTCAGCGATCTGGCTGATGGTGTTATCCATAGCCTTCTCTGCGATTTCCTTGTCACTCTCTTTCTTCTTTCTGTTTCCGCCAAAGAGTACCGGGAAAAGAGATATGATAAGAGAAATGACGATAAGAATCGAGAATGCCATTCCCATTCCAAGGAGTGTATTAAGACCTGCGTTCTCAAGCTTCTCGCCTGTGGTCTTATTAACGGTAACGCCCAGGTCCGTAGGCATGAAGTCGTTACTCATATACATCTCCATAAGTGCGGAGTGCTTGGTTCCCTTGACGGTTGCATCAACCACAAGCTCGCCATCATTGTTGATGTAGTAAACCACATCCTCTACATTGATGTCTGACTGAAGTGAATCCAGTGAGCTGTAACCGATATCCTCTACTGCCTTGTACCAGCTGTCATAACCGGATGCAAGAGTCTCATAGAGGTCATCATGGAACTCGATGGAACCGGTGCTGCTGTCCATAGCAAGACGGAAGTACTCGGTCTGTTCAAAGTTCTCAGGAGTCACTCCACCCAGATACCACTGTTCAAACAGATCGTCCTCAATGGACTTGGCAAATCCGGTGATTTGCTCGGTTGTAAACAGGTCGGGATAATATCTGCTTCCTTCTACAGTGTTGTATTTAACTTCCTTGCCACAGGCAGTCAGTCCCAGAAGACAGCTTATAGCCAGACCCAAAACAATAATTTTATGTTTCATTCTGAGTGCTCCCTTCATTAAACTGTGCCGTGTTTCTTGTTAGGACGCTCATCCCTTTTTGTAAAAAGCATTTCGAATGCGCCTATTACATACTTTCTTGTATCAGCAGGCTCAACGATCTCGTCAACGTATCCTCTTCCTGCTGCACTCTTGATATTGTTCTGAAGATTAGCGTACTCAGCAGCAGTCTTGGCTACCGTATCTGCATCCTTGCCATTGGCAATGATCTTGGCCGCAATATCAGCATTCATTGTGCCGATCTGTGCATCGGGCCATGCGATGGTGATGTCTGCACCAAGTGCCTTTGAGTTCATGATAACGTATGCACTTCCGAAGGCCTTGCCTGTGATCAGGTTAACCTTTGGAACTGTAGCGTTTGCCAGGGCATAAACAAGTCTGCCTGCAGCCTTAGCCACATGCTTCTCATCACATCTTGTTGAGCCAAAGCCTGTTGCATTGGTAAGTGTAAGTACAGGAAGATCGAATGCGTCGCAGAAGTTTATGAAATCAGCTGCCTTGTTGCATCCGTGTCCTGTGAGCTTATCATCAAACTTCTCAGAAACCTTGCCCTCGGCATCAAATACTTCGGTACGGTTTCCTACGAATCCAACGGTAGCTCCGTTGAGTTTGATAAAGCCTGTAACCATCTCTTTAGCATACTCTCTCTTGGTTTCGAAGAATACGCCGTTATCGGAGATCTGTCTTGCGATCACTGAAGGATCGCCTGTAGCGCCGTCAAGATTCTCACATGCTCTGTTGAGATCGTCTGCGCAATCCTCGAAGGAATCTCCATCCTCGTTGTTGGAAGGAAGAAGAGAAACCAGCTGTCTGATCTCCGCATAGATTGAAGCCTCATCAAGGGCTGCATCTACTGTGCCAACTTCCTTAACCTGCCATGCAGCATCGGAAGTATCACACTTCTCTTTATAATTTCCTTCAAGTACGTTGGGAGAATTAACAAAAAGCTTGGCCTTGTCAGACTCCATGAACGCAAAGTCGGTAATTGAAGGAATCAAAGCAAGTCCGCCACCGCAGGGACCAAACACAGCGGTGATCTGAGGAACAACGCCCGATGCCTCAACCTGCTTGAGATAAATCTCTCCGAATGCGTTAAGGGCATCTACTCCTTCCTGAAGACGAAGTCCCGTTGAATCGATAAGACCGATAACCGGTGAACCTGTCTTAATTGCCAGATCATACAGGCGAACGATCTTCCTGGCGTGCATCTCACCGATGGAACCGCCGAGAACTGAAGCATCCTGACTGTAAACATAGACCAGGTTGCCATCGATCACACCATAGCCGGTAACTACGCCGTCTGAGGGTGTGTCTTCCTGTTTCAGATTGAAATCTGTGTTTCTGGCTGTCACAAGAGCACCAATTTCAACGAAACTGTTTTCATCGAGCAAAGCATTGATTCTTTGACTCGCTTGTGAAGAACTACTCATTTCTTTACCTCCGTTAATATATTATCATGCTGTAATACCGCAACTTTAGTCACAGTATAGTATACCATAAAAGACGGCAAAAAAAAGGGAGAATACCAAAAATATTCAGTATTCCCGCCTTATTATCAAATATCAAGTTTTACATTTACTTCCTGTTCGGCCTGTGCCTTAAACTCCTCCACCTGAACAGTGCCTATGGTGGGAAGTTCATCAAGACTCCTTACACCGAAGCTCCTGAGGAACTCCTCTGTAGTGCCGAAAAGAAGCGGCCTTCCGGGCGCATCAAGTCTTCCAAGTTCCTGGACCAATCCGAATTCCACAAGCCTGTTGACGGCGTGGTCGGAATTAACGCCTCTTATCTTCTCTACCTCAAGCCTTGTAATGGGCTGTTTGTAAGCAATAATAGAAAGAGTCTCCATAAGCGAATCCGTCAGAACCGCTTTCTTGGGCGCCTTGGCGATCTTCACCAGGTACTCGTACATCTCCTTTTTGGTGCACAGCTGAACGGACTTATCAAGCTCCAGTATCCCGATACCGCTGTCACTCTTCTCATATTTTTCTTTAAGATATTCTATATAGCCCTTAACTTCCCTGCTATCGGTCTCCATGGCCTTGGCAAGGGAGCTTATTTCTACCGAATCCCCCATGGTAAAGAGGATGGCCTCAACAACGGCCGCGCCTTCTTCTCTGGTCATATCAGTCTGCCTTCCTTGAAATAATGGTTATATCGCCGAACGTACCGTCCTGCTCGATCTCAATCTCACCCAGCTTCATCTCCTCAAGCACCACAAGAAACGCAACGATTATCTCCGTCTTGCTGTGCTGTTTCTCCAGAAGCGCCCTGAAACTGAATCTCTTGTGTTCACGAATGTAGGCCTGGATGAAAAGAGTCTTCGCATCCATGTCCACTTCTTCCTTCTCAATGTTTCCGAACTTGCTTCTGATGGGATCGACCTTGTCTTCCTGTCTCTTTAACAGTTCCTGGAAGATCTCGTTGAGCCTGGACAGTGTAGTGTCTCCGATGAGATTTGAAAAATCAATGGGCGCCTCGTACTCCCTGACCTCCCTGGGTATGTTTTTGGTTCTGAACCACTGAAGGTCGGCGTCAAGCTGCCTGTCCTTGAGCTCGTAAGCCATGTACTTGTACATCTTGTACTCCAGGAGCTTTTCCACCAGCTCTGCTCTCGGATCTTCTTCCTCTCCGTCCTCGTTGACTTCCTTGGGAAGAAGCATCTTGCACTTGATGTTCATGAGTGTGGCGGCCATCACCAGGAATTCACTGGTGACCTCCATATCCTCTCTCTGCATGGCGGTAATATAAGCCATGTACTGCTCCGTGATGGTAACGATCGGAATGTCATATATATCTATCTGGTTCTTGTCAATCAGGTGCATCAGAAGGTCCAGCGGTCCCTCGAAAACCTGAAGTTTCACTTCAAGTGACATCTTAAACTCCCTTGATCTTGATAACCGAAATCTCCGCAGGATTGAACATTCTTACATTTATCGTATGAGTGCCCAGTCCTCTGCTGAGGATCATGGTCTTCCCGTCATGCTGGTATTTCCCACCGTCATACTTTGGGAAAAGAGCCATCGCAGGTGAGATCACTCCTCCCAGAAACGGAAGCCTTATGATCCCTCCGTGGACATGTCCCGACACGGTAAGGTCTGCTCCCCAATTGGCATATTCCTTGAAATACTGGGGATTGTGGGCAATCAGGATCTGAAATACATCTCTGTCTTTATCTTTGGTCTCTCCCAGTTTGTCATTAAGAAGCTCAGGCTCCATCTGCCTTTTTACAAATTTCCTGAAATACTCAAGCTCCAGCTCAAGACCGGAAACCCGGATATTCTTCCCGGGGAAAAGAGCTGACTCATTCTCAAGATATACTACGCCTGCCCTCTTAAGGCCCTCTCTGTATCTCTCGTAGAGATTGCCGAATTCCCTGTTGTATTTCTTGAGCTTTTTCTCATGATTGCCGTTGCCGCAAAAAACAGGATATCTGGATGCAAGCTCCTTAAGGACATGCTCTCCCTCCTCTATATGGACAACACCCTTTTCCTTAGTGGCATTCATCATGTCCCCGGCGCAAAGGATCGCGTCAGGCTTTATATCATCAATGGCTTTAATGAGCCTTTCATTGCGCGGTCCGTAGGTGTATCCGTGAAGATCCGCCAAAAGCACAAAGGTCATATCGCCCTTGATCTTATCTGTCTTAACCTCATAATTGTAGACCTTAAAGTTGTGGATATCATGCCAGGTAACCAGAACAAGGGCCGCAATTATGAGAACTGTGATCACTAATCTGATAGTCATATATTATAATCTTTCAACTCAAAACCCAAACAACATGAAGTATTTTAGCACATAATCGAAAAATAAAAAATCCCCGACTGTAACCAGTCGGGGACTTCCTATGATTTAGTTATATTTGCGCTTTCTTGCTGCTTCAGACTTCTTCTTGCGTCTTACGCTAGGCTTCTCGTAGTGCTCTCTCTTACGGATTTCCTGCTGGATACCAGCCTTTGCGCAACTTCTCTTAAAACGACGCAGTGCGCTA
>JAILFT010000019.1 GCA_024697425.1 Butyrivibrio sp.
AAAGCCGCCGCCTGCGTTAAATGTAATAGTTACAGATTCCGGCGCCCCGGATTCCTCTGCAGGGTTTTGGGCAGAAACAGCCTCTGCTCCACTATTACCGCCATTCGAAGTTGCATCAGTGTTGTCTACCCCTTCATCCCCTGTAATGCCATCATTGTTTTCGATAGCCACTGTCTGTCCGGAGACTTCCGATGGGGATTGAGTCTCTTCTGGCACAAAAACATCTTCTGTAGCAGAATCTCCCTGCCCTTCCAGGTTGTCTCCTTCAGATAAAGAATCTCCCTCTGAAGCAACTATCACATCCGGCTCACCGGCATAAACTTTAATCCCACCAGCACCTGCATTGGTTATGGTGAGTAGTCCTGCCAGTAAAACTGCTACTACTCGTTTACTATTCATTACCGCTTACCTCCTTGTATTTAAGGGCTGTTTGCTATAGCTTCGAAAGCTGATCGGCATTAAGCTAATAGCGCAACACTATTGATGCTGTACTCTTCAAAGCAAAAACATGGGAGGATCTCAAGATGATAGCACAGAATAATGAATCAATGACATCCGCAGCTGAATCTATATTTCTTTCCAATCAGGACTACAACATCCGCAAAGTCATTCGTGAGAGGCAGGAGCACGAGCGCTACATTGAAAGGCTAAAAGCTGACAGAGACAAAGCCAATGCCGAGAGAGACGAAGCCCTAAAGGCTCTTGCTGATCTCCAAGCCCAGCTCAATAAAAGTCAGGAGCAGGACAAAAAAGACTGACCATCAAAATTCCATATCCATTAGTAAAATTCGGGAACCGGCATTCTATAGTGCTGTCGGTTCCTGTTTTTATGTGGTATAACCCGCCATACACAGCAAAAGCGCCAATGCACTCCGGCATTGGCGCTTTCTATGTCTACCTATTTGATGTGCGATGTGTTGTGAAAGTCAAATAGGAGTCGACCTGTTTAAAGCAAAATCTAGTCAAATAAGCAATCTTTACTATTAGTTTTCTATCTTCTTGGCTTTATTGATCTTGAACTTAAGAGTTACAGTTCCGCCAAATCTGTCGCCAATAGCCTTTACTGTTACACTTGCGTTTCCAGCCTTAATATTGTTCTTGTATCCGATGATCTCGAAGTCTTCACCGTACTGTGCCTTATCAGGTGTCCAGTCAAAATCATAAGCATCAAGAGTAATTGGCTTTCCTGTGTAATATTTCTTAAGCATAGGACTGAGAGCTATATTAGCCTTCTTTCCACTGCCTACAAGTTTAGCTCCATATACGTGGTAACCTGCGAATACGGCTTCACCACAGTATGTGCTATTAAGTCCCGTGATCACTACAGGGAATGAACTTGTAGCCGGGTCAAAGTCTTCATACCTGAATCCGAAGTCTTTTCCTGCTGTAAGTTTCTTACCTGTCACAGCATCATATACTGCAGGAGCTTTAGCCTTGCCATTTGAAATAGCTGTGGCTGTTGCAACCTTCTGTTTCTCAAGGATCTCATTAGGAACTACATACAATGAATACTCATTAAAGTCATTAGGTACTACTGTAAATGCAATCTTCTTAGTTCCGTAGTTTCCTTTACCCTTGATAACAAGGTAAGCTACTTTCTTCTTGTTCTTAGCGTCGCTATAGAGCATCTTGTTATTCTCATAAGAAACTGTATAATCAACGCCTTCTCTTAAGAAGTAATCTCCGTCAAGTGCTCTTACTGTAAGGCCTGTAACTGTTGTGCCGCCTGCCTTGTATGATACTTCATTAGGTGTGCGGAAAGGTTCATTTTCAGGATCGTTAGGATCTCCAGCACTTGGTACATAGTTAGAATCAATCAGTCCATCGAAGGAAACTGCATAATCAGTGTATGCTCCAATCTTAACAGGAACCTTAACTGTATCCTTGTAGATACCGGAACCTGTAATAGTTATTGTCATTGTTCCCTTCTTGATATTCTTAGCATAAGCACTTACATTCCAGTCACGCTCATATTCCAGACCAGGGACATACTCATAAGGATTGTAGATATGAGTCTCTTCGCAGAGAGCATTCAGAACGCCTTCCAGATCATATGCATAACCAGTGTATGGAACGGTCTTGTTCTTGATTGCATTGAATGCTTTCTTCTGTTCCTTGCTGAACTTAGCTCCAGGTATGTTGAAGGTCTTCTTGATCGATCCAACAACCTTCTTGCCACCAAGTTCGCAGCCATCTGCTGCTGTGATAATAACTGTAGCAGTACCAGCACTGTGGTTGTTCAGATACTCAACAGTGAACAGGTCATCAAATGTTGCTTCTTTTGCTGACTTTGTATTATTGTCTGAAGTAACTTTATCCTTGCCATTGCTTACAGTAAATGTAGGGATGTATCCATCAGCACTGTCAACCTGTTCCTGTTTAATAGCTGTGGTCTTATCAAATTTGACTTTAAGCTTGCTAGCAGAAATAGCCTCGCCACTCTTAATTACAGTAAGTGTAAATTCACGCTCACCTGTAAAGTTTCCGCCAGGAAGTGGTTCAATAGTTCCAGTGTACACATCAGCAGGAGCTTTCTGTCCAGCTACAGGTATCTGTTTGGTTACTGCGCCTTCTGAATACCTTACTGTATACAGCTTCTTGTTAACAGCTGCCTTGCCAAACATAAGCTTAGGATCAGCAACCTTGGCTGTATCAAGGATAACAGGATTATCTACCGCAAAATCATCACCGCTTATATCTGCCTGCTCGATAACAAAAGGAATAGTCTCATCAAATGCCTTATCAAACTGTCCCTTACCGGCAATTGTGACTGTGGCAATTCCAGCGTTTATGTTGTTCTTGTACTTAAGTGAATAATCCGTTCCTTCTACAAGGATTGATTCACCCCAGTAAACCTTAAGATCATCCAACTTAATTGCCTTTCCGGTATATGTGTAAGGACCATCAACACCGGTATAGCTGAATGCATCTGTAGTAACTTCTTCACCATTGATAGTTGTATAGGAATCAGTATACTTCTCTCCGTTAAATGTACATTCAACGAAATATGTTGTTCTGGTATCTGTGCCTATTTTAGTTGTTGTACTTGTCGAATCCACCTTAAAGGTTACTGTACTACCATTGTTTACATTTGTAAGATAAAGGGTAGCATAACTATGGTCAGGAGCCCAATCCCAGTTTGCAGTCCAGTAGTTCTTTGAAACACCTTTTTCTGTCCATACTGCGTACAGAGAAACAACGTCGTCCTTTATCTTTGAAAGATCCTTGATAATCTGTCTGTCCGTAAACTCGACATTGCCACCTGCCGTTCTGCTCCATCCAACGAACTCATAGCCATCGCATACAAACTGATTTGCGAAAAGAGGCTCAGGCCAGCTGTAGGTTGTCTTCTGGTCTTCCATCGTTCCTGTAGCAGAAGGATT
>JAILFT010000043.1 GCA_024697425.1 Butyrivibrio sp.
GGATTTAATCATACTTATCTTACCACAAACTCTAGATATTGTATATTGTAATTTTTCAAGCACATCTAGTGGTGTTTTCAGAATATTATCAATTGTGTCGATAACTTTCCAGATGACGTCCAGGATGTTCTTCGGCTCGCCATCTTCTGCAGCGCCTTCCTCATCCTCTTTTCCCTGGGCAAAAGAGCTGTCACCATCGCCATGCTCTTCCGAAAGGCCGGAATCCTCAGGCTTTGCAGTTTCTTCAGCCTTCTCAGGATCCTTCCAGCCCCGCTTTTTCTTTTCCTCCTTATCAGCCTTGCCGGAGTCTTCAGCTGAATCCTTGTCGGCATCCTTATCGGAGTCCTTATCCTTGGAGTCCTTATCCTTATCCTTGGAATCCTTTCCGGGCTTCTCTTTCTTGGGAAGGATCTTTATCCCGAAGATCCTCAAGGTGAATTCCTTGTTCTTGGGGAACTCCAGGCCTCCTCTTATCACGAACAAGAGCCAGGAGAATCCTACCTTCGCGGATATCTTCTCAACGTCAAAGTTGTCAAGGTCTGAGCGCGGAACCAAGGCGTCCGCCTTGTATCGTATCGGCGCAAACAGCACCAGAAGCAGTAAAAGAAGTATCACTGCCAGGATCACCAGCAGCACAATTCCTATTATCTTTAAAACAGTTAAAATTCCGGTTAACAGCAGCATTTTTTTACACCAACCCTTAAGATTATTCCGAGACTGACTCAAGATAGTCCACAAGCCGCCCCTCGTAGCCTGCCGAAACGGCATCCTCGGTGATCTTCACAATAAGATCAAGGGCTTCCTTGTAGCTTCCGGCGATTCCGTAGACATAGGCCGGATTTGATTTGTAGTAGGGTTGTTTGAGAATCATGCTGTTTACTATATCAAGCTGGTCGCCGGATGACATGGCACGCATGATGCAGAAGGTGCCAAGTCCGCCCTTGCCGTGGAACAGCTGCCACTTGGCATACGTATGTCTTTTGACTGATTCCCCGTAATACAGATTCCTGTAGAATCTGCAAAATCCCCTATTTTTCATACCGCAAAAAAATCTCCCAAATATCGATATTTACAACAAAAATCGTTTGTATACGGTCTTATAAAACGATATACTTATATTATCATAATGCTCATATTTTTTGAATTACGTTCTTTCACCTTTGGAGGTGTGCATGAAAGTAATAGCAAGAATGGAACTCAAGCCCGGTATGGTGGTTGCCGAGGATATCCTCAACTACAAGAATGAGATCATCCTTACCGCCAACACCAGGATCAACGACACCATGATTGAGAAGCTTGCAAGGCAGTCCATCATGGTTGTCCCCATAAAAGAAGAGATTGATTTCGCCACCACTCATTTCGAGAAAGTACGTCTGAGTGAAGGATTTAAGTCCTTTGAATCCACTTACAACATCTATTTCCCCGTGTACAAAAATCTCATGATGAGCGCTGTAACCAACAGGACTCCCATCAAGATGGAACAGCTCATGGAAGTGTACAGGAATATCATAGTCTGCGCCAAGAGCGGCGAGCTGCTTCTGGATTATCTCTACAACATGCTCCCCGGCGAGGACGACATGACTCACGCCCACTGCCTGAACTCCGCCCTTATCGCGGGAGTTTTCGGAACATGGCTGGGCCTTTCCAATGATGACATCAACCTGCTGATACAGTGTGCCTTCGTATACGATATAGGTAAGCTCAGCATTCCCTATCAGATCCTGTGGAAACCCGAGAGGCTTACTTCAGAGGAATACAGACTGGTAATGCGCCACACCACCATCGGTCATGATTTCCTGGCGGGCTACGGCACCTTCGATCAGCATGTTTTGAATGCCGCTCTTCAGCATCACGAGCGCTGCGACGGCTCAGGTTACCCCAAGGCTCTCACCGATACCGAGATTGACAGGTTTGCCAAGTACATCGCCATCATCGATACCTACGAGGCAATGACCTCTCCCCGTTCCTACAGGCAGAAGCTCAATCCCTTCCAGATTATAGCCAACTATGAGAACGAAGGCTTTGTAAGATATGATTATGCCGCCATCAAGTCCATCCTCTCCCACATTGCGGGATCTCAGCTGGGCTTCAACGTACAGTTAAACAGCGGACAGATCGGCGAAGTCATACTGATAAACGAGAAGGCACTCTCCCGCCCTCTCATCAAACTCAATACCGACAATTCTCTTATAGATATGTCAGCCAATCCTCAGCTCGCCATCGTATCTGTTTTCTGATCACCGGATGCTTTCCGATCACCGGATGTTTTCCGATCACCAGATACCGAAATAGGCATCGAAGATTCTTTTGGCAATGGGCACCGCGTAGCTTCCGCCGCTGCCTGCGTTCTCCACTATGATGGTGACGCACACCTGCGGATCCTCTGCCGGCGCATATCCCGTAAACCAGGCGTGAGAATCTGACGTTGAGGAATTGAATTCAGCAGAACCGGTCTTTCCTGCCGCAGTGTAGGAAAGGCCTTTTAATTTGCTTGCTGTTCCTTCATTGACAACCGCCTCCATCATTGACCTCAGTATCTCACTCTGTGAAGAAGTCATAAGGCGTTTGCTCTCCTCCGCCGTATTGGCCTTTATCACTTTTCCATCGTAGCCCTTTATCTCTGTCACAAGATGAGGCTTCATCATCACTCCGTCGTTGGCAATGGCGCAGGTGATCATATTAAGATGGATCGGCGACATGGAAGTACTTCCCTGTCCGATGGCAAGCTGCATCACATCTCCGTAGCTTGTGGTGATGTTGATGCCGGCACTTGACTTGCTATACAGCATATCAAGAGGCAGGTCTTTGTTGAACATCAGGCTGTTAAGTGTACTGCTGAAGGTCTGTCTGTTTATCTGAAGTCCGATATTGGCAAAGGATGAGTTACAGGACTCGGCAAAAGACTTAACGAAGTCCTCGCTGCCGTGGCTCTGCCCGTGGTAACAGGAGATACTCTCATCCTCATAGGTGAACTTTCCGCTGCAACTGAATCTGTAATCGTTGTAATCCTCGGGGTGGTCCTTGATATAGGCCAGGGCCGTTACGATCTTAAATGTAGATCCGGGAGGATAAAGACCCTGCGTCGCCCTGTTGAGAAGCTGGGCATCCCCGGAAGTATCCGCAAGAAGCCTGTCCCACTCGGTCTGAATTGTGTTGGGGTCAAAGTCCGGCTTTGACACCATCGCCAGGATTTCTCCGGTCCTGGGATCAGACACCACAATGGCGCCCTTTCTTGCAGACAGGGCATTGTATGCCACTTCCTGAAGGTTCACATCCAGCGTGGTATAGCAGTCATTACCCGGGTACTTCTGCCCCTTGGCATCCAGTGCCACCTTTGAAGGAAGATCGGCGCTGGTATTGATCAGATAATAATTGGCTGCGGCCTCGATCCCGGCTTTGCCGTTACTGGCATAGCCCACCACATGGGCGAATTCACTGCCGTAAGGGTACACCCTCGTCTCTTTTCCGTCCTCTCCCGTCTGCGTATAGGCCAGAACGTCCCCGTTCCTTGAATAGATGCTTCCCCTGATGTTCTGGTCCAGCAGGATCTGCTGACGGGTGTTGTAGCTGTTGCTCATGAGCACAACCTTGTTGGCTGCCGAATAATAGCAGATGTACACCAGCATTGCGCAAAACAGCCCCACATAAAAAACAGAGAGAACGATTATGGGATAGGATCTGATCTTTTTCTTATTCTTTTGTTTCGTCTCTTGTTTCAGGTTCTCCATTTTCTGCCTCAATATTCTGTCTCATCTGCTGCTGGCGCCTTTGTTTCCTGCGCTCCATGGCCTCGTACCGCTCCTCGGTCCTTATCATGCAAACGCCCTCAACTATCATCATCATGATGATGGTTACCAGCACCGAAGTTCCGCCGTAGCTCACCAGCGGCAATGTTACGCCGGTAAGGGGGATGAACTTGCATCCTCCTCCGATGGTGAGAAAGGTCTGGAAAATATATGCAACGCCCGCTCCGCAGGCAATGAGTCTGTAGTATTTATCCCTGATGTAGTAGCCCTCCTGCATGATCATCAGGAAGGTGCTGACGCAGATAAGCGCCATGAACACAGCAAAAAGAACCCCCAGCTCCTCCGCGATGGCAGAAAAGATGAAGTCCTGCTCAACGTATGGTATGGATTCCGGTGATCCGCCGTACAGCCCCAGTCCGAACCATCCTCCGCTGCTGATGCCAAACAGGGACTGGCTCAGCTGATACCCCGAGGACGCAATATCCTTGAAGGGATCAAGGAAGGCCTGCACTCTCACCCTTATATGGGAAAAGAGTCTGTAGGCGAACATGCTGGCTGCAATCCCAAGCCCCAGGCCCATGATAAGATACCCGATGTTGTTGGTGGCAATGTAGATCAGCGCCAGATAAATCACAAAGTAAATAAGGGCACTTCCAAGGTCCTTTGACAGCACCAGAATGATCACGTGAACCGCAGCTGCCGCCGAAGCAAAGAAAAGCTGCCATATATTCTCGGCCTCATACAGCGCCCCAGCCATAAAGAACAGGAAAAGAATCTTCACCGCCTCGGAAGGCAGGAACGTTATCCCGGCTATGGTGTAGGTGATCTTGGAACCGTTGGTGGCAGCTCCGTACAAAAGGACCGCTCCGATGGTCATAACCCCAACAGCCGCATAGATCCAGGTAAAGCGCTTCAGGAAATCAAACCTGAAAATGATCTCCGGCACGAAGAATCCGATTATAAAAGATGCAGTCACAATAAAGAACTGCTTGATGGCCTTGTCATAGGAAAGCCTTGTGAGGATGATCATGCTGATCATAAGCAGCATACAGCTGTTGTTGATAATGAGCCTGTTGCCCTCCGGGTAAATGATGTAGAAAAGCATCAGCACCGAGGCAAAGATGATCACCTGAAAGGCGAAGAAAAACATGTACACCGGCCGCCCGCTCTTGGCCACCACCTGGATGAAACAGGAGATCTGGACCACAAACATGAACAGGATCTGAAAGGCATAGATCACCCTTCTCTTTTTCTCTGTGGTGTACTTAAAGGTCAGAAAAGCCATCACCGTATAGAGCAAAAGAGACAGCGCTATAACATATTTAGATATCTCGGTTACGTATAATTCCATAAATTACTCAACTTCGCGGCCAAAGTGTCCGGTGGTATAGCTGCCGTTTTCAAACACTTCCGCCCCGCTCCTGCCGTTATAAAGATCTGTGTAGAACTTCAGGATCTCCTGTGTTCTTCCTTCGCTCTCCACTGTAAAGTCAAGCCTAAGCTGCGTAAAAAGCCCGGGCTTTCTCACATCCCCAAGCTTCTTGTGAAGGGAGGTGGGATGAACGTTATGTATCACGTTGTAGCAGCTTCTGCAGTTACAGGTCACAGGCATCACATTTCCAAGCCTGTCAGTGATGCTCACCCTCTCTGAATAAAGCTGCCCCATCCTGCCGCTGCACTTATCAGTAGTCTTCTTGATGCAGCCCGCACTTATCATCATGGGCACGTGTCCGTATATGTTAAAAGAAATATCAATATCAGCCACCTCTTTGGCAGCCTTTGCCATATCACAGGCTTC